>DATGIX010000131.1:0-63651 GCA_035295505.1 Puia sp.
GGCTGCCATTCGTGATATTATTTCCACCTACTGTTGCAGTGATGCCGACGTTTCCAGCCACTATGCTTGTTAATGTTATTGTTGCATTTCCGTTAACATCAGTTGTTACAGTTGTGCTCCCGACAAATGTGCCTGTGCCGCTAGCAATCGCAAATGTTACGGTAGCATTTGCAACCACATTACCATTCGCATCAGTAAGGTGAGCTTTTACACTGTTAGTGGCTGTACCATTTGCTGTTGCTCCTGTAGTTACAACGCTTAAAGTTGTAGTTGGTGAGCTCGTGCTTGGAGCACCCGCTACAAACTGAACCGTTGCAGGGCTTCCATTTGTGATATTGCTGCCATTCACAGTCGCAGTGATGCCTACGTTGCCTGCTACTGTGCTCGTGAGTGTTATTGTTGCATTACCACTTGCATCTGTTGTAACAGTTGTGCTCCCGACAAATGTTCCTGTTCCGCTTGCAATGGCAAATACCACTGAAGCATTTGCTACTGCATTGCCGTTTGCATCTGTGATATGTGCTTTCACACTATTTGTTGCAGTACCGTTTGCTGTTGCACCAGTAGTGACAACACTAAGCGCTGTTGTTGGTGATGTAGTGCTTGGAACATCTGCAACAAATTGAACTGTTGCAGGGCTACCGTTTGTGATATTGTTTCCGCCAACAGTTGCAGTGATGCCGACATTGCCTGCCACCGTGCTGGTGAGTGTTATAGTTGCGTTGCCACTTGCATCTGTTGTAACAGTTGTGCTCCCGACAAATGTTGCTGTGCCGCTTGCAATCGCAAATGTTACTGATGCATTAGCAACAACATTGCCGCTTGCGTCTGTGATATGTGCGTTTACGCTATTCGTTGAAGTTCCATTTGCAGTAGCCCCGGTTGTTACAACACTCAATGCAGTTGTGCTTACAGTAACATCAGGTGGGCCTGCAACAAATTGAACACTTGCCGGGCTTCCCGTAATATTAGTACCATTTATAGAAGCCGTGATGCCAACAGAACCTACTACAGTACTTGTTAATGTAATTACAGCATCTCCGTTTGCATCTGTAGTTAAAGTGGTACTTCCAATAAAAGTTCCTGTGCCACTCACGATTGCAAAAGTCACTGTAGTATTAGCAATCACATTTCCATTATCATCAGTTATGTGAGCTTTCACGCTGTTGGTCGCAGTACCATTTGCTATCGCTCCTGTCGTTACTACAGTTAATGTGCTTGCTACCGGATCTGGCACATCAGGCACAAAAACAACCTGTGCGGGGCTGCCAAAAACAATAGGAAGACCTAATACCTTCGCTGTGATATTTGCTACGCCTGCAATAGTACTCGTCAAGGTGATTACTGCATACCCGTTCGCATCTGTATTTGCACCAACACCACCTGTAGCACCATTAATTGTAAAAACAACCTGTTGATTTGTGACCGGGTTCCCTAAAACATCTACAATATGTGCTTCCACGCTGTTGGTTGAAGAGCCGTTCGCAACCGCAAAATTTGTAACGATAATCAGTTTTGTATTCGGGTTCGTCACGTCCGGTATCCCTGTCAAAGCAGAAGATGCACGAAATTCTTTTTTTGGAGAAGCGATGCCTTTGAAAGAAAGACCCGTTAGCAATAACAAAATCCCCAGCATCACACCAAAAAAACTTAGCTGTGATAAAGAGGTTGCAAATGATGGTAAGTAATTTTTATCGGGCTTCATAAAGGCAGACATTGGATACGGAATTTTGTGTTGATGCATATTTTCTTTTCATGTTCAGAGAACCCCATAAGACAAACCCTTGGATATTTGAAATACTAATCAGCTCTGATAGAAACTAAACGAGATGAAAGTAAATCTCCCGTTACAATTCTATTGAAGTGCTGGTTAGAATTTCTTATGCTTATAGCTTTCGGATTGACCCGTAACAAATGACGGGCAATTGGAGGGTAATGTAGAGTGGGGTCTCATTAATATGGATTTTAAAATTTTTGCCTTAAGCGACCAGTTGTTTCTGTAACGATTTTTTAAAATCCTGACAGAGATTGATTCTCAAAGCATAGGTTAAAGATAAATTTTTTATAAGGAATCTAATAATAAAGCAATGGTTTTTTTACCGGACCAACCTCAGCGATTTTTCATGAAAAGACCAAAAGCTTCATCATCAGTTCATTTCCAAACATATATTAACTGCATTTGGCTCTTTTTAGTGTGTAAAAATCAAGAAACGACGTAATAAATTTAAATTTCACCAGTTACCTGAGGTTTGATTTGAAGAAAATGAATATGAATAACTTAGAATCTAATCTTATTATGGTTAAATATGCATAATTATTATCAGGTGATTGACCGATTCTTAATTATTCCAGACCTTCAGTCAGTACTGGCTTTCACTTTTTTATTTTGATTTCCTGAGCCGTTTGAATGGATCATATTTCACTTTAATAGTTCCATCACTATCAGTTTTTGCTCTCAAAAAAACGCTCATACCTCCTTTTGAGCCTGCTCCAACATTTTCCGGATTATAGCTCACGTCCCGCTTTTTAAGATTGCTCAACGGCACCTGGATGCTGATATCAGTTTGCCCTTTCGGGCAATAAACACCTTCTACAAACAATGAAAGCACTGAAGAATTGATCTCCATTCTATCGATATTAATTTCTCCTTTTTTGAAAGTGACATGATCTTTAAGTTCAGCAAACCGGATGTTTGAAAAATCTCTGTTCTTTAAAATGAATGTCTGGAGCTTTTGAACAGGCCCAAAATTTATCAATGCGCCTTTTATTATTGAAAAATCGGCATCGCCATTTAGGGTGTTGATATCAAAATCCCCAGCCTTATTAAATTTTAAGGAAATATTCGAGCTAAGAGAAATGTCGCCGCTCAGGTTTTTGGAAGAAAAATCTTCGATGCCAAAATCATTAAAAGCATACCAGATTTTCTGCGCATCCACATTTTTCATTTGCATTGTTCCATTTATCTGATACACGCTGTTCTTTGGTTCCGTTGCTTTTCCAGTAATGTTGATTGTTCCAGTTCCGTGAGATAAAGACGCTTTTTTCAAGTTCCATGAATCCTCGTTAATCAAAATGTTTGCATACAATTGATTTGCTTCGAAGCGGTGATAGACAATCTTATCAGCATTTACGATCACAGAAATATGCCCGTTTGATAAAAGCTCATCGAGCTGATCCGCAGTTTTTTTAAGCCCTGAAAGTTTTCCATTTACAGAAGCTGTTTTTGAAGGCAGACCTCTCGAAATAATTGTATTGATATGGTTGATATTAATCAAAGGAGCTGCAACATGCAAGTTTAGTTCCAATTGTTTTTTTTCCGCATCACTCAGCAAGGATAAAGTATTTGATGCCTTGCCCCATATACGAATCGGGTTACCGCTTAATTTGCAAAGAATGGTATCAAGAATGATATCCGAATTCATTAATTCAATATTTGCTTTGCAATCTGCAAGCACAGCTTTTGAAGGATGCAATTGAATATTTGTGCTGTCAAATCTGAGCCAGCCTTTCAATATTGTGTTCTTAATATCAATGCTATCAATCGATCCCAGGTAGCTCAAATCCAGTTGGCCATTTCCGCTTGAAAAATCTACTGATTCAGAGGGGAAAATTGAATTTAGTGCTGACATCGAAAACTTCGACTTCATATTGCATCTCAAAACAGGCTTAGTAAGATTATCGATGATAATTGTGTCTGCTTTAAAAACCAATCCCTGATAATCTCCGATGAATTGTTGCACTATAATTCTTGAGTTCTCATCATTCCTCGCTGAGTCTTTCATCACCTGATTGTAAAACGTTCCTGCAAAAGAGCACCTCTCAAAATTCACCAGAGGAGTTGTTATGGAATTATTTTTTGTGTCCCACTTCACATTAATCAATGGCTCCCCGCCTTCCAAACTGCCTGTTAATTTTGCATCTACATTCACAGGAATTTTCAACGACACAATGCTAATGGAGTTTGATAATTTTTTGGTGAGCAATGTTTTTGCAAAATCAACCAATATATCTTTTGAAATAATATTCAGGAAAAACCGCTGCTCATTGCCTAATAAAAAATTGCCCGAAAAAACAAATGGCTGCTTAGACACTAAAAGTGGTATATCGGTAAAACTTAACTCTTTTTTATGTGCATTATAAAGAACATTAAAATTTCCTTCAACTGAGTGGTTCTCTGTATAGATGCCTTTTTCCAGGTTGAATGCAAGTGCCTTTATAAGAATGGAGCTTTTCTTAATCTGGAAAATAAGCGTGGTATCATTTGAAATTGTATTCGCTTCTAAGTTATTGACCACAAAATCAAATAATTTCTTTTTTGATTGATCATTCACTGTGAATGATACATGATTTAAGATGATGCGATCTAAAATCTGATGAATCGTATTCTCTCCTTCTAGTTCTTGATTTTGCTTTTTTGATTGCAGTAAATATCCGTTGCTGTAGCCTGAAGTATCCGTGAACAAATAAAACCCGGCATTATCAGCTTCGACTTTTGTCAGTGAAGGTCTTTTGGAGAAAAGATGCAAAGTGTTCAGCCTTAAGAAAATTTTTTCTGCATGAATCAAAGAATGATGGTGCTTTTCAAACAAAGAATCATTGATGCTCACATTTTTTAATTCAATAGAAAGATTCGGGAAATCCTTCATAATGGAAATGCCAACATCTTCTACCTGAACATTTCCCTGAATTTTATTGCTAACGGCGGCGGTTAATTTTTGGAGGATTTCTTTTTTGTTTACCGACACATAAATAGCAGTGATTGCGAACACCAGGATGAGGATACCTAATGCAATTCCGGCAATGCGAAGAAAATGTTTCAGATATACATTCACGTTAGATTCATGCTGTCAGTTATCAATGAAACCCAATTGCAGGATTCGCAGTTAGTTGATTACTTCATAAATAGAAACCGGATTGCTCTTGTTCTTCAGCATCACATCTTTCACTTTATTGCAACTGAACGACTCTTTAATATTATGATATGCAGTTTCCGTAATCAGAATTTGACCGGCTTCCGCAACTCCCTGCAATCTTTGTGCAGTGTTCACCACATCGCCAATCACTGTGTAATCTAAGCGACGAAGGCTGGCTGATCCTATATTTCCCGACACCATTTCTCCTGAATGAATGCCGATGGAAACTTTGGGATTGAAAAAAATATTCTCAGTCTCGTTCGGAAGTTTTTCTATTTGTTCACGGACAGCAAGCGCTGCATCTATTGCGCGGTCAAGATGAAATTCTCCTTTAAAAACAGCAAGAATTGCATCACCGATAAATTTATCAACATATCCATTCTGCGAAATAATTTCTTTCACCATCACATCAAAATATTGATTCAATAATTTCACCACTTTGTCCGGCTCTGATGTTTCTGTAATTGCCGTGAAACCACAAACATCAATAAAGACGATTGTTGCTTCAATGGTTTCGTTTGCCATTAAAGTGTTTTCAAACTCGCGGCGGTTCATGAAGTTGAGCACATTCTTGTCGACATACATGCGCAGGATATTATTCTCTTTTATCGCCTGCAATGTTTCGCGTGTCTGATCTACATACTTAATCGTTTTTGTGATTGTTGTTTCAAGATCATCAAAATTCACCGGCTTGGTAACAAAATCAGATGCACCGCGGTTCATCGCAATGCGAATGTTATCCATATCGCCATAAGCAGAAACAATAACAGCTTTCATAATCGGGCTCACGTCATTCAGCTTGCCAAGCAAAGTGAGGCCATCCATTTCAGGCATATTGATATCCGTTAAGACAATGTCCAGATCCGGATCAAGCTTTATTTTTTCAAGCGCTTCAACACCATTAGCTGCAAACACAAATTCATATTGCTTTTCCCGAATCTGCCTTCGGAATTTCTGTTTGATGAGCACTTCCAGATCTGCTTCATCATCAGCAACCAATATTTTTGTCATCCGAGTAATGATTTAAGTTTTTCTTTCAGTAAATTAAAATCAACAGGCTTGGTCAGAAAATCATCAGCGCCCAGATCCATTGCCTGTTTGTAATTATCTGCATCGCCATAGGCAGTGATCATCACTACAACCGGCGGAGGGTTTTCAAATTTCTTTTTTATTTTTTGCAATAATTCAAGCCCGCTCATGCCGGGCATATTAATGTCAGAAAGTATCAGCACCGCTTCATGAATATTCTTTTGCAAAAAATCCAATGCCTCTTCACCTGAAAAAGCAAATGCAAATTCCATCACATGATCTCTTATCTCTTTTCTGAAGCGCTGTTGGAAAAGCGTCTGGATATCTGTTTCATCATCTACTACTAAAATTTTCATGTCGCGAATATAATTTAAGATGGTAATTCAATAATAAATTCTGCTCCCTCACCTTCTTTTGTTTCCACTTTCAGGTCTCCGCCATGCGCTTTTATGATATCATAACTTAATGATAACCCCAGGCCCGTTCCTTGGCCAACAGGCTTAGTCGTAAAAAAAGGCTGAAAAATTTTGTCAAGCGCTTTTTGCGGAATGCCCGTGCCATTGTCTTTCACCCTTATTTCTGTTTTGCCATTCAGCTTTTTTGTTGCCACCCAAACCGTGGGGTCATAACCAGCCATGTTCATTTTTTTCTTTTCGCTGACAGCATAAAAAGCGTTGGTTATCAAATTAAGGATAACTCTGCCCAAATCCTGAGAAACAACATTTAATTTTTCAACATGCGGATCAAAATCCGTGACCATTTTTGCATTGAAGGATTTGTCTTTTGCGCGAAGCCCATGATAGCTCAACCTGAAATATTCATCACAAAGATTATTAATGTCTGTTGGCTCTTTTGTTCCTGAACTACTGCGGCTATGTTGCAGCATGCCTTTTACAATAGCGTCAGCACGCTTGCCATGAAAATTTATTTTCTGTTGGTTTTGTACCAGATCATCAATCACCGATTCCAGTTCTTGTTTTTTTGAAGTATCAATTTCTGTGCTGTTCAGTGTTTCTTTCAGTTCACCTGCAAGTTCAATGCTCAGATCTGAGAAATTGTTCACGAAATTCAATGGGTTTTGAATTTCATGTGCGATGCCCGCAGTCAATTCGCCAAGCGAAGCCATTTTTTCTGATTGTATCAATTGCGTTTGGGTGGATTTCAATTCTTCCAATGATTTTTTCAATTGATTGGTGCGATGTTCTACTTTTTCTTCCAATATCTTGTTTTCTTTTTTCAGCATTTTCGAACGATAAGCAATATATGCTCTCAAAATACCTGCGCAGATAATAGCTAATAAAGTGTAAGCCCACCATGTTTTCCACCAGGGTGGCGTGATCGTAAAGCTGAATGTTGCAGGGGCTCCCCACCTGCCGCTGATATCTTTGCTGCGCACTTTAAAAGAATAATTACCGGGGGGAAGGTTCAAATAATTTTCTGAATATGTATTAGAAGTTAAAGCACTCCATTTTTTATCAATGCCTTCTAAAATATAGCAATAGAATGTTGTGTCCTGTCTGCCCAAATGTTGTTGTGCAAATTGAAATTGAAGATAATTTTGATTAAAAGGTAAATGCAGGTTCACTGGCATATTATAAGAGCCAGATAAACTATCCCAATGAAATTTATTTTGATCCGAATATCCGGAGGCCAGATAATTATCGCTTTTTATTAATGACGAATCTTTGACCGATAGCGTGTCTACGATATTACTAATATTTGAAAAATATTGCGGCTGGCTCATTACAGTCAATCCCGTGACATAAGTGGGTGCGCTGCTATCATGTTGCTCCTGGATTGAGTCAATGATAGTAACACCATTATCGCCCCACAGAAATTGCCCTTTTTTAGTGATAAGATCAGAATTCCATGTAACTGCTGCTTTTACCAGCCCTTCAGATTTTGCAAGCAACGCAATGCTCCATTTTTCATTCGCATTTTTTGGCTCATTAATAACAGCAATCTTATTTTTTGTGTTTGCGATCACTGTTCCGTTATGCTCATTGAGCGAAACAACATAATCATTGGGCAGGCCTTGCTTCATCGTGATCGTCGTGACATTCTTCTGCTTAATGTCAACAATATAAATTCCTTTATCAGTCCCGATCCACATCCTTCCTTTTCCATCAAGCATCATCAGTCTAAAACAAGTGTCTTTTAGTCCTGGCAGGTTATTCAAATATCTCACAGTCCGGTTTGAAGGATCAATGATATCCACTCCGCCCGCTCCGCCAGTAACAAGCCATATCAATCCCTGCGGGTCTTCTTTTACATCCTGAATATTATCATCATTTAAGCCATTTTCCTTTCCTGCGTGTTTTATTATCTTTTGTGCTGAGTCGAGCACATCAATTCCTTCAGTAGGGCCAGTGAACCAAAAATTACTTTTATGATCTTTTAATATTGAATAAATAGTATCGCTCACGAAGCCTTCTTTTTTCCCTATGTGCGAAATAGTTTTACGATTAGGGTCATATATATCAAGGCCACCACCGCTGGTTATAAAAATATTTCCATTCCCATCTTCCAAAAAAGCCTGCATGGCATTGTCGCTTAATCCCTGCTCTTTGCGTAAATACCTTATAGTATTTTTTTCTTCATCAACAATTGCAATACCGTCATTTGACGTACCATACCAGATTTTTCCGTCTCTGCCTTCAAGCAAAGTTGACATCCCTTTTTTACCAATGGGAAAAACAATTTCTGCGTTCTGGTCGATGACCAGCAATCCTGCTTGATAGGTGCCTACCCATGCTCTGCCTTTATCATCAAATAAGAAAGAAAGAATTGCATCTTCGCTAAGACCATCTTCTTTCGGAAAATATTTCGTGAAGGATTTCGCGGCATCCATTAGCATAAGACCATGGTCTGTAGCAATCCAGAGCACACCTTTGTCATTGAAGGAAAGGCTGAATGTAAATTTGTTCTTTAATCCCTGTGCTTCTCCGAAATTCCTGATTGTCTTGTTTTCTATGTTAATACATTCAACACCGCCTTCATGTTCGGCTACCCAGATACTCCCATTCCTATCTTCAGTAATAGACTCAAGATTGTCGCTGTTTAAGCCGTTTGCTTTTTTTAGATAGCTGATCTTACCCGTGGATGGATTAAAGATGTTCATGCCCCCACCAGTGGAGAGCCATATATTTTTCTTTGTATCCTGAAACACATCATACACCAGATCATCGCACAAGCCTGATTGGGTGTCCAGCAATTTATACGACTCTGTTTTGGGATCGATAATTACTGCACCGTTCTTGTTTGTTTGAGGCACCCATATATTCCCGTTAGCATCTCTTTTCATTCTTGGAACATTGAGAAATGGGGCATTTATTTCATCGGTATATCTGACAATGTTTGTCTTCAGGTCTATCACTCTAATCCCCCGCCTGTTGATGCACCATAATCTTCCTTCATTGTCTTCCATCATATCAATAGTAGCCGCGCCATTGTTATTGAATATGTATTTTTTAAGATATTCCCCGTCATAGCGAAAAAGGCTTTTGTTGGTACCAATCCAGACAACACCATTTTTGTCTTTCATTAAAGAAAATACAAATTTATCTGAGAAGCCAGGCAATTTGCTGATGTCTGAAATTGAGAGCTCGCTACCACTTTTAGGAGAAAGAATTCCGGCTTTCGACAGAACAGGGGGAGGCAAAAGTGCAACTTTGAATTGAAATTTTTTTGAGGTGATTTTATTAATGTCCAAAGTTTTTTCGGGCAGCGCATTAAAATCAAAAGTTTTATCTTCCGGCTTTTTTGAAAATGGCTTTTTTAGTGAATGGTCGTATGGCTCTGAAGGCAATTTGCTGATATCTAAACTTCTGACGGAAGGCTTGACTTCACCTGTCTTCACGGTAGCAAGGCTGAACTTTTTTTCTCCGCTGAATTGCAAAGGCGTTACTGTCGGTTGGCTATAACCAGTATCGCTCACCGGAAATGGTGTGTCAGTCGCATTATTATTGCAGGATGCCAAAGCAATCAAAGCCACAACAGTCATGAAAGGCAAAAAGCAATTAGGGGTTACCTTGAGCATGGCTATAAATTTATGCTATTTATTCCGATGATGCTGAAATTCCGATTGAAATGATCAATGCCAGCCTCGTTCTGATCATCATTCCGACTTATTAATGTAATGGAAATCTTTAAACTTCATTAGTGATATTAAGACGCTCTCATGTTTTGGCAGCACAATGAATTCAACAGGAAGAAGGCTATTATATGAATGAAAACAAATCTGATACTCATTCATAACAGCCATGAATATCCGATTTATTTTTCAATTTCGGCACTTCGGTGGAATTCAATCTTCGCCATGTACGCAAATCCTATGTGATTTTCTGATTCATCCAAACAAGTTCTAAATTTATATTTTTACTCTACTATTTACATTATTCAATAAACTAAGATTATGTTCAGCGTTCTCGACTTATTCGGGCATCTGTCCAATGCTCTTTACACCATCGGTTCGGTGTTCAGGAATATTTTGTACTTGCGGTGGGCTTTTATTCTTGCTGCCGTTATGGAAATATTTTACGATTCCCTGATATCTGAAAAAATAGCATGGACACCTATTTTATGGAGCACTGCACTCATTGTTATTAATATCTATCAGATACTCCGCGTCATTTATCAAAAACGTTTTTTGAATTTCACTGACGATGAGCTCGAAGCTTTCATTTTGATTGGGGATAAAATGGACGTGCTTAATTTTAAGAAACTGGTTCGCTCAGGGACATGGGAGCAATATGCTGAGCATAAAAATATCGTTAAAGAAAGCGAACCTCACTCAAAAATATTTTTGCTGGTTGAAGGCGAAGCTGATGTAAAAATTAAAGGGAAAAAAATATCAACGCTCAAGAAAGGGAATTTTATTGGCGAGATTAGTTTCCTGACAGGTGCTCTTCCTTCTGCAGATGTGGACGCAGCAGTTCACACGAAAGTGATCGGGTGGGAAAAAGAAAAACTGAAAAAATTTATCGAGAAAAACCATTTGCTGAAACACGAGATCAATTCTCTTTTCAGCAACGACCTGATCACAAAGCTTCATCATCTGAACAGGCTTGGGAATATGGTCTGAGTTCTGATTGTATACTAAATTCAGACAAGCGGCAATTGAATAATAAATGTCGTTCCTTCTCCTTCTTTCGTATCCACTTTTATTTCACCGCCGTGAACTTTGATGATATCGTAGCTGAGGCTCAACCCTAAGCCTGTTCCGCTTCCTGTTGGTTTTGTTGTAAAGAATGGCTGAAAGATTTTATCGATAATATTTTGTGGGATACCGTTGCCATTATCACTAACGTTGATGGTTATCCATTTTTCTGATTTTTTTGTTGAAATACTTACTAATGAATCATAGCTAACTCCTAATTGCTTTTTCTTCTCATTCACTGCATAAAAAGCATTGTTGAACATATTGAGCAATACTCTTCCGATTTCCTGCGGGATGACATTTATTCTGCCGATGCTGTCATCGAAATCTGTTTCATATCTGGTGTCAAAATTTTTTTCTTTTGCCTTCGCCCCATGATATGCCAGCCTCAAATATTCATTCGCCAGCGCATTGACATCTGTCATCTCTTTTGATCCTGCTGTTGTACGGGAATGTTGCAGCATTCCTTTTACAATAGCATCTGCACGCTTGCCATGGTGGTTTATTTTTGCATGGTTCTCTTTAACATCTTTTGCAATGGATATGACTTCATGAAAGTTGTTCTTTTTTGCTTCCTGCTCTAATTCTTCCATTAATTCGGCATTCAGTTCAGAAAAATTATTGACGAAGTTCAGCGGGTTTTGAATTTCATGAGCAATGCCCGCAGTGAGTTCTCCGAGAGAAGCCATCTTTTCCGATTGTATCAACTGCGCCTGAGCAGACCTGAGATCTGACAATGCACTTTCCACTTTCAGCTTCTCGTCAGACAGATTTCTGTTTCTTTTCTCCAGTAACTTTTCCTGCCTTATGTTTTCTGAACGGAAATAAAATACGATCATGAAAACAAGTATGAACATGATGATATGGTTCGCATAATAAAATGAAGAGGCCTGATCTCCATAAAAAAAGATCGCGTTAACATGATTGAATATATATTTTGCGGAAATGAAAAATAAAAAATTGGCAAAAAAATATGAGATCACCACGCGGGTTGACTTGAAGAAAAGCAGTGCAGTAACAGCACTGGGCACAAACTCATATACAATTCCAATCTGCTCACCACCAGATAGACACTGTTCAAAATAAAAAAATAAATTGAAGATGCAGAAGAAGTGGCAAGCCACGTTATACCTATGTCGGTAATTGAGCAGGATCGGCAATGAATATGCAATCACGCCAGCTACGCTTTCATAGAAGACTATTTGCAATTTCTGATCGCTGAAATAAACAATCGCATACACAAAATAAATCAGGAATGCCCAACTGCAGATGCCATTGATAAGGCGTGTGCGTTTTTTATCAAAATCATTGATGTGTTCATCTATCCCGATGTTGATAAGCCATTCCCATAACCTTATCAGAGAACCGAAAAAAGGTAACGATTGAGCTTTTTCTTTCAGTACTTTTCTGCTGTTAGTCATTAAGCAAATTTAATGCTGTGCGTTTATGTCTCAGCAAAAAGTTAGTTGATCCCTAATTGCGATTTCCAATAGCTTGTAAGAAAAATATTGTTAGGATCCATCTGAGATCTCAGTGTTTTGAAATCATTCCATTTTGGATATTGACCTGTCAGATAACCTGCTCCTTCACCCGAGTTTGGCGGCGGCAAATATTTGCCCCAGTGAAGTGTGAATGAAATTTCCTGACTCTTCATCCAATCCCAAAATTGCTGGTAATAGGTAAGATCATTTGTTTTATTGGTATCAAACCGCATGATGTTGAATCTGATAACATCTCCATTGTACGCAGGGCTCATCCAGAAATTACTTTTTTTCGTTGCAAGAATTTCAACAGTATAATAACTCACCAAACTCATTCCCTGCTTTTGATAAAAATCATTCAATGCATTCACGGCTTTGTTTGCATCAGAAATAGAAACCCACATTTCAGTGTAGACCAGATTAAAAAGATTATCGCTGAACTCGATTGTATCCATTGGCAAACTTCTATTCCAGTAATCCCAAAATTTTTGAACAGGATGTTCATCACTTGATACAGGAAAATATAGATTGATCATGAATGGATATAAGTATGGAGCAATGGTGTCAAGAATGCCTTCATATTTTTTTAGCTCAGGATTATTACCGAGAATATCATAGAGCCATTGCGGGTAATTTGCAATAAGGCGGAACCCTGTGCCGGCAACAGTCCTTGCAGTCATAGTGCTGCCAAATATTTTTGGGAACACAGGCTGATATGGCTTTGGTGTAAAATCAGTGGCTGTGCCTGTAGTCTCATTATTATAATCAGATGGCTGCATTGTTTTTGCTTTCCACGCAATCACACGCTTGAGCGTGGGAAAAGGCCACCATAATGTTCTTGAAAACTCAGTATCGGTAACATAGTCTTGCAATGATTTTTTATCTGCGCCACCATTCCCCAAAAAATCAAATTCACAGTCAACCTGACTGGAAATCATCTCCTGACCAATGATATTAAATGCAGGCACACACTGCAAAGTCACTGAAGTAATGATTCCAAGTAAGCCCATTGATACTCCTACTGCATAAAAATGATTTTCCAGGTCATCTGATTTTGTAAAAGTTTGCGGAGTTCCGGTTCCATCCACTAATCGGATAGCAACAATGCAATCATCAAAAGAATGCATCATGCTTCCTGCTTGTGAACCCGTAGAAATATAACCTGCGATAGTTTGGTGAATGACATCTGGAACATTTTGTACAGACCATCCATGCGCATTCAGGTTTTCAAGCAAATTATTGCTCGCACTTTTCTGCGACATGCCCGAAGGATCATAGGGATCTGTCCCGAGATTCATGCCTGCACCGACAGTTGCCTGCATAGTAGCATCATCAAAGCTGATGCTGCGCAACTGATCGAGCTCCATATTAATATTTGCAGATGCGCCTCCTGCAGCAGGCGGATAATTATCAGTATAAACTGCTGATGAAACGGATTGCGCAGCACCCCGCACACGAACCTGCAATTTATTGGTGATCGCATAATTGATCAGGTCAATAACATCCTTTTCACTGGTAGGATGATATAATCCATTGCTATCGGGACTGATCATAAATTGAGTTTATAATTGAAGCTACGCGTAGCTATTTCAATAGCTGCGCCTATTAAAAAAATCAAATTTCAAGTTTGTTGCCCCAGTAGTCATTCACAAATATTTTTCCGGGATCGTTTTGATTGCGAAGGTTCATCCAGTCGTCCCATTTGCTATATTGCGATTTGAGATAACCTTTCCATGGGAAAGTCGGTGACGGTTCGCCTGCAGAAGCAGTGGAAGGATCCGGAAAATATTTCCCCCAATGTGGCCTGAAATTAAATGGCTTCAACAGATCCCAGAACTGCTGGAAGTATGCTGCCGGATCGCCAATATTATTTGCAAACCAGAATATGTCGATCCTGATCACATCCTGATCATACGCAGGGCTGAACCAGAAATCACTTTTTTTTGCTGCATAAATTTCTACACAAAATTTTCCTGTTCTCTCAAAACATTTATCGGCATCATAATAATTCTTAAGCGCTGTCATCACTGCCTGTGATTGTTCTATGGGGATCCATAATTCAGTGAACCAGACAGGCATGATCTTATCTCCCATCTGATCATCCATTGGCAACCCGCTGTACCAATAATCCCAGAATATTTTTGTGCCGATGGAAACAAATAAATCGCATATCAGCGGGAACAAATAAGGAAATGCAAATTCAACACCATCTTTGATCCACTTAGAATCAGGAGCAAGATCATCAAACCACTGCGGCCATCTGCCCATGGCTGTAAAAAGAATATCGGCGCCTAATGTTTCAGGTATCGGGCTTCCATCAATCCAATCTACTTCCTCATAAGGCTTAGGAGTAAAATCTTTTGGGGAAGTACGCCCCGGAACTTTTGGGTCATAATCGGAAGCCTGCATCCTGTGGCATTTCCACACTACTGATTTTGTGACGTTTTTTTGTGGCCACCAAATAATGCGTGTGTATTCAGTTGCTTCTAAAAAACCTTGCATACTTAGCTTAGGTATTGGGCTAGTCACTCCAGGACCGAAAAGATCAATCTCGCAATCATCGCACTTTGTAGTTACTTCTGTGCCAAGAATATTAAAGGTTGGAATGCATTGAAATGTTGCAGACACAATTACACCCATTAAACCCAAACCAGCAAGCCCCACAGCAAAAAAAGGATCGTTGCTGTTATTATCTGATGGGCGTTTATAAGTTACTTTTTCTGCACCATTGTTTCCACAAATAATGATATCTAAACTGATCAGCGATTCTTCAAAAGCATAGGTTGTTGAGCCGCCTGATGAACCGGTCGACAAAAACCCACCAACTGTTTGATGCGATATCCCTCCAAGATCTCCAACAGCCAGGTTTGCTTTAAAGAGTTGATAAATGAGAGAATTTTCCAGTGTAGACTTTTTATCAGGATCGAAAGGATCGTAACCAAGATGGCAGCCAGCCTGAGCTACTGCCGTATTCCCAGTGATCGTTACTGTGTTCATCCTGGAAAGCAGCAGGTATTTATAATTTCTTCCTGCTTTTGAAACCTTTGTTGCTTCCAGCGTGTCAAGCAGTGGAAATGAGTGTGCAGCACCTCTGACACAAATAATTTCATTATTTTCTTTTGCATCATTCACCAATCTTATGACGTCATCTTCGCTTGCCGGGAGAAAATAATCAACGCCATTTACCGGCAAAGTTGCTATGTCAGAAATATCGCTCATAAGCAGACTGGTTTAGCAGGTCAGGGGGGGAGTTTGGCAGAGTTAATGTACATTATTTTAGTCTGTAAAAAAAATCTGAAATAAGATGCAATGATCTTTCTGCTGAATAAATCCAGAATTAAACAGCCGGCAATATCAATGTAAATCCAGTTCCTTCACCTTCCTTCGTTTCCACTTTTATTTCTCCGCCATGAGCTTTAATAATGTCATAGCTCAAGCTCAATCCCAAACCAGTCCCGCTTCCCGTTGGTTTTGTGGTGAAGAAAGGTTGGAATATTTTATCTATAATATTTTGTGGAATGCCATTACCATTGTCACTAACGTTAATGGATACCTGATTTCCTGTTTTTTTTGTTCGAACTATCACTCGCGGCTCATAGCCCGTAGCTCGTAGTTTCGCTTTTTCATTCACCTCATAAAACGCATTGTTATAAAGATTCAACAGCACCCTGCCGATATCCTGTGGAACGATATTTATTTTTCCAATCGCTTTATCAAAATCTGTTTTCATTTCTGCATTGAAGCTTTTGTCTTTTGCTCTTAACCCATGATAACTCAACCGAAGATATTCATCGCACAACGCATTGATGTCCGTTAGTTCTTTTACACCTGTGCTTGAACGTGAGTGCTGCAACATTCCTTTCACGATGGCATCTGCGCGTTTGCCGTGATGATTTATTTTTTCAAGATTTTGTTTGATATCGTTTGAAATTATTTTCGCTTCGCCGATATCTCCCTTATCCAATTCTATGTTCATTTCATCAATCAATTCGTTGTTCACTTCAGAAAAATTATTCACGAAGTTCAACGGGTTCTGTATCTCATGCGCAATGCCGGCGGTCAATTCTCCAAGCGATGCCATTTTTTCTGATTGGATAAGCTGTGATTGAGTGGACTTTAAATCGGTCAGTGTTGTTTGTATTTGTTCTTTTTGTAGCTGTAGCAAACGTTTTGCTTTTTTGTTTTTGCGGTTATTGCGCCAGAATATAAAGGCCAGCACCAGCAAAAAAAGAATGGCTGCGTCCAGAAGGTAAAAACGTAAACTTGCGTGGTAAGCTGCTTCCCGTTCCAGAATGTCTCGTTGACGTTGGCGCTCTGCGAAGCTCAGATTTTGAAACTGTTTTATTTTTTCCTGGCTGTAAAGACTGTCTTTAGCTGCGATAGAAACTTCCTGGTATTTAAAAGCGCTATCGAATCTGCCTTGCTGTTTAAAGTAAGTTGCCAAAAATTCACTTGCCTCCAATACATTTTTCGTAAGCCCGCTGACCTTGCCAGTAGCAAGACATTTCCTGGCATAATACAAGCTGGAATCTGACTTCCCCTGTCGCTTGAATATTTCAGCAATATCAATGAGCGCTTCACATTCATTGTCAACAGCTCCGGCTTGCCTGGCAAAAAAAATAGATCTGCGATAGTAGGGCATGGCGCTATCCAATTGCTGCTTATCGAGAAAGTCGGTGCCCATATTGATCAACGCTGAAGCAAGAACATCAGGGTCATTAAACTTAAGGCCGAGAGCGTATGCCAGTCGGATATAAACAAGTGCCGAATCAGGCATGTTTAAGTGTTTATAGTATACGCCCAGGTTATTGACAGTACTACTCATGATGCCTCCATTATCAATATTTTTCGCAACCCCATATGCTTTAAGAGCATAATTAATGCTTTGCCTGTAATCGCCTTCATAGCTATAAACATTCCCGATATTCATTAAAAGGAGCGCTGTCGCAACGCTATAATTTACCTGTTCACTTATTTTTAGGGCCGCTAAGTAAGCGTTCAATGCTTTAGGATAATCGCCGGTAAAACTAAATACGTTGCCCTGACCCAATAACCCTTTGACCTCTCCTGTTGAAAAAGCTGCTTTTCGGGAAAGATCAAGCGTTTGCGCATAAAGCAACAATGCTGTGTCTGTATTCGATGAACTATAAATGTTCCCAATCTTATTCAACAAAATCGCCTTTGTTGTATCTTCTTTTGAAGCAGCAATCAGTTTTTTAAAGCTGTCGATTTTTTCCCCAAGCGATTGTGCCTCTATAAAACTGGGAAGTAACAGCAACAACGCCAGTTTCAATATTGATTTCATTTTAAAGCATTATTAATTGAATAATAAAAGTTGTTCCCTCACCCTCCTTCGTCTCCACTTTTATTTCACCTCCATGTGCTTTCACGATATCATAACTCAAACTTAATCCCAAACCTGTTCCGCTTCCCGTTGGTTTTGTGGTGAAGAATGGCTGGAATATTTTGTCGATAATATTGTGGGGGATGCCATTACCATTGTCACTAACATTGATGGATACCTGATTTCCTGTTTTTTTTGTTTGAACTATCACTCGCGGCTCATAGCCCGTAGCTTCGCTTTTTCATTCACCGCATAAAACGCATTGTTATATAAATTGAGAAGCACTCTTCCAATATCCTGCGGGATGATATTTATTTTTCCGATTGAATTATCAAAGTCCGTTTTAATCGTTGCATTGAATGAATTTTCCTTTGCGCGAAGCCCATGATATGCCAATCGCAAATATTCATCAGCGAGCTTATTAATGTCTGTTGGTTCTCTTACACCTGTGCTTGACCGTGAATGTTGCAGCATTCCTTTTACGATGGCATCTGCGCGTTTGCCGTGGTGATTTATTTTTTCTTCGTTGTCTGAAATATCCTTTGCAATCGCCTTTACTTCCTCTGTATTTCCGTTATCAACTTCATCAACCAATTCACTAATCAACTCTCGGTTCACTTCTGAAAAATTATTCACAAAGTTTAAAGGGTTTTGAATTTCATGTGCAATACCGGCAGTGAGTTCACCCAATGAAGCCATTTTTTCTGATTGCACCAATTGTGCCTGCGTCGATTTTAAGTCGGCATAAGCTTTCTCAATCCGCTTCTTATCCTTGTTCTTCTGAACATATCCGTAAGTAAGAAATATACCTAATAATAAAAAAGCTCCTATTGCTATATATTGCAGGTTCCTGGTACGTTTTGCAATGGCATCTTTTTTTTCCTGTTCCGATTTTTGTTTTTCAATTTCTGTTTTAAACTTATCTTTTTCTGCGGCTTTTTTTATTTCTTCTCCCCTCATTCTCTCTGTTGACGATACATATTCTTTGTAATGAGCCAGCGCACCAACGCCATCTACTCGGACTGAGTCAATCTGAAAAGCGAGTAACTCCATTAGACTAATAGTCTTTACATGAAACCAATGTCTTTTGAAGTGAACAAGGGCCATATCGTTTATTTCCTTTGCTTTATCATACTTTTTTAATCCATAGTAGTCCTTTGCCAAATAATACTGAAGATCTCCTTTAAAATTTTTCAGACTTTCAACCGAATCTATGATCTGTATGGAACGGGTATGATATGAAACAGCCTTCTCAAAATCTCCCTGGTCGCTATACAGGTTTCCTATTTCAAGCAGTGATGATGCAGTATTGTAAGAGTTTTTTTCTTCTTCTGCTCTGCTTAAGCTTTTATCAAAATTGATCAGCGCATTTTTGTAATCTTTGTTTTTACTGTAAACCCCGCCAATCATCTGGTAAGTATAGCCGAGGTAAGGGCTAAGGCTATGATTACTGTTGCAGAGATCAAGCATCTTATTCAGGTATTCAAGCGCTTTGTTTGTATTGTCTTTTGAGCTGTAAAACGTACTCAATGAAAGCAGTGTACTATATACCTCTTCTTCATCCTTTATTTTGTAAGCAATGTCCAATGCAGACTGGTAATTAGTAAGCGCCAGTTCATCTTCTCCATAAGCACCGTAAAGCAAACCCAGCATTTCATGACTGCTTGCAATTCCTTTATCGTAATTCAGTTGCCTGCAAATAGCCATAGAAGATTGTGCGGCTTCCAGTGCTGATGAAAAATTTCCGGCAGACGCGTAAAATGCACGCATGAAACCATAACCATTAAGTATTAAAGCACTGTCCTTTATTTCCTTTGCAATTTCTATACTCTTCGATATGTAAGTACGAAACATAGCAGAATCTTTTTTTTCATCAAGAGAGACGCGGGCCATTTCATATAAGAAAGTTGCTGTTCTTTTTTTGTAGCCCGTTTTCTCAATTGATTCCAGACGTGTTACGAGATAGGGCATTGCTTTGTTCCAATCAGTTGTATCCTTATCGCTGTAATAGCTGAGTATTTTAGCTGGCAGCAAAACCTCCGTTTCAATGAGTTTCTGCAACAGCGCCTCTTTCTTTTCCTGTAGAAAAAGTTTATCTACCAGGCTCCATGCTGTTTCTGTATAATTAAGTTTGTCTTTTTTTTCACAGGCTTCAAGCAAATTCATGTATATCCACAGTTTACTTGTATCGGCTGGTGCATTTTTCAATGATGCATTAAGAGAATCCATTTTCCTTTTTTGTGAAAAGCACGAATAATGCAACAGCCACATAAAAAGGAGCAAAATGATTTTTCTCATAAACTTTATTTAGCCCTCTACTTTTTTATAAAACAATTTAGCCGGGTAATACAATCATAAATGTTGTTCCTTCTTTTTCTTTCGTCTCTACTTTTATTTCACCACCGTGTGCTTTCACAATATCGTAGCTCAGGCTCAAACCCAAGCCAGTTCCCTGTCCTGTTGGTTTAGTAGTAAAGAATGGCTGGAAAATTTTATCCACAATATTTTTGGAAATGCCGTTGCCATTGTCACTAACACTGATGAATACCTGATTCCCTGATTTTTTTGTGCTGACAGTAATGGTGGGCTCATAGCTGCCAAGAACCGATGAATTTTTCGCAAGTTGATTCTGTTTTTCCTGCACTGCATAAAATGCGTTGGTATACAAATTCAACATCACTCTACCCATATCCTGCGGGATAATGTTAATGCTTCCAATTTTTTCATCAAAATCGGTTTTCATAGCTGCATTAAAAGATTTGTCTTTTGCCCTTAAACCGTGATATGCCAACCGCAAATATTCATCAGCGAGCTTATTGATATCTGTAGGTTCTTTTACGCTTGTGCTTGCCCGCGAATGCTGCAGCATGCCTTTTACAATAGCATCAGCTCTTTTGCCGTGATGATTTATTTTTTCTTCATTGTCTCTGATGTCGTTTGAAATAGCAATGGCATCGTCAATCCTGCCGGCTTTTAATTCCTGCTGCAGCTCATCCACCAGTTCTTTGTTCACTTCAGAAAAATTATTTACAAAGTTTAATGGGTTTTGGATTTCATGCGCAATGCCTGCAGTGAGCTCACCAAGTGATGCCATTTTTTCTGATTGGATCAGTTGGGTTTGAGTCGATTTCAATTCTTCTATCGAATGTTGAAGTTGAGTAGTACGAAGAGCAATTTTTTCTTCCAATAAAAGATTTTCTCTTTTCAATTTTCTGGAGCGATATAAAGCCAATGTCCAAACGAGCGTAGAAAAACCAAGTACATACAGTGTATAAGCCCACCATGTTTTCCACCAAGGCGGAGATATCACAAATTCAAAAGATGCCGGCTCGCTCCAATTTCCATTGAACATGCTTGCCACTTTGAATATATAATCTCCCGAAGGAAGATTTAAATAATTCTGACTAAACGTGCTGTAAGTTTTGTCGCTCCATTTTTTATCGATGCCTTGTAATATATAACGGTACCAAACGGTGTCCTGACTCCCCAAATGCATTTGCGTAAAATGAAATTGAAGATAATTCTGATAGTATGGAAGCTGAAGATTTATTGGCATGTTGTAAACATCAGTCGTGCTATCCCATTGTATTTTTTTATCTGCACCATAAGAAGCAAAAACCGGCCTCTGCCCTTTCAAATAAAATGTATCTTTTTTGCTGCTCCATAATGTATCGCCTTCATTGAGGTTTGTCAGTTGCTTATTAGTAAAATGTTGCGACTGGTTAAAAATATCAATGCCGGTAATATGAGTGGGCGGAACCTCTTTACCTTTATTGCCATCATAGTTCAAAATGCTGATGCCATTATCTCCCCAAATGAACTGACCTTTTTTGGTGATTGTATTTGATTGATAAGTAGCAATCGCTTTACTGATACCTTGTGCTTTTCCAAAAGTTTGAACATGCCATTTTTCGTTTGGAGAATCAGGAGGAGTTATGATGGACAATCCGGCACCGCTTCCGGCATACACACGCCCATTGTATTCGTTCAAAGAATTAATGTCATCGCTTAGCAGCCCGTTGCGCGAAGAAAATGAAATAACAGAATCCCGATTGGCATTCACAATGTAAATTCCTTTGCCGGTGCCAATCCACACATTGCCTTTGTGATCTGATAAAAGTATTTTGCTATAATGCTCTTTTAATCCCTCCGCATCATCTAAATATTTTATGGTATTTTTTTCAGGATCTATCATGTAAGCACCGCCAGTAAAAGTGGCGGCCCATATTTGTCCTTTTTTGTCTATCCTGGTATCTGTTACAATAGTATCATTCACACCGTGTTCCAGAAAGAAATGCCGGATCATTTTTGCAGACGGATCAAACTGATCGAACCCTGCCCGGGTGAAGTTTGAACCAAACCATGTTCTACCTTTTTTGTCTATCACCAAATTCGATTCATTGACAGTTGTTAGCCCTTCCGCCTTTCCAAAATGCGTGATTGTTTTGCGTGCAGAGTCTATCATATCAACTCCTCCATTGGTAGCTACCCACATGTTTCCATGTTCGGTGATTATATTTTGAAGCGAATCATTAGAAAGCCCTTGCGCTTTGGTAAACGATTTCATCATTCGCGTTGAAGTATCAAGAATATCAACACCAGGATCACCGCCATACATGCCAATCCAAATTTGCCCATAATCATCCTCGGACATTGTAGAGATATTTTTTTTCCCTACGTGTTCAACATCGCCGCCACCTCTGTTGAGCAAGTTCATACCAGTTGTTGTGGCAATCCATACTTGCCCATGTTTATCCTGCGCGATATTATTTATATGGTTTCCTGCAATTCCTCTTTCAGTGTTCAATATTTTAGTCAGTCCTTTTTCGGGGTTTATTATTTCTACGCCTACACCTGGATTTGTGCCGAAACCTGAGCATAGCCACAAATTGCCTTTGGGATCATTTAGTAAAGCAACGACCACTATTTTTTTTAATCCTTGTTGCTGACCATAATGCAAAATCTTTTTTTGTTGCGGGTCAATAATATTTATTTCGCCATTTATAGTAGGTACGCAGAATCTATTCATATTATCACGAATAATTCCAGTAAGCGTGTCAGTGTTTAAACCATTGGCTTTGTTCAAGTGCCGGATTTTTCCTTTTTTAAGGTCGATGATATTTAATCCAGCGCCTACTGTTGATGCCCATATATTGTTATCATTATCTTTTGCAAGACCGATGATGCTATTGTACTGCATACCACTTGTCTTGTCTAGAAATTTTAGTGTGTGATGAGCATCATCAATGATAGTGAGGCCATGATCAAAACTGGTGGTCCAAACGCGGCCTTCATTATCTAATAACATATAAACGATTGCGCCCGGTTTGAGCCCGTTTGTTTTTGTAAGGCGTTTTAAGAGGGAGTGTTTTGTGTCAATAACAATAATCCCATGTCCATTGAGAGTACTCAGCCATATCTGCCCTTTACCATCTTCCAACATAGAGTATATACCGGGTTCAACACCACCATTAAAATAAGATAACAGATTTTCGCCATCGTAACGATAAAGAGCCTGATCAGTTGCAATCCACATAAAGCCTTTACTATCCTGAAAAAAACTTGTTATGTTGGTGCCGAGAAGACCTTGAGGTTCGCCAAATTCATAAATCAGATCTTGTGTGCCTGTTTTTAAATAAGGATGTCCAGCCTTTATCAATTTAGGCGTTTCTAAAATGGAAGTCTCGAAACGAAAAGTTTTTGAAGGAAGTTTATTATAATCAAATGCGGTATCAGGAAGCTTGTCAATATCGAAAGCAACTTCTTCTGGTTTTTTTACAAAAGGCACAAAGCCAGCGCTGTCAAATATTTTTATCGGGAGCTTATTGAAATCAAATTTTTTGATTGTTGGTTTTACATTCGCAACACTGTCTGTCCATTTTATTTTTGTTTCACCGCCGAAGTGAAACGGATTGCTAATGGGTTGCGGGAACGCAGTTTCATCAGCGGGGAAAGGAACGTCTTCTGCGCTTTTACATCCATTGACTAAAACGAAAAAAAATACAGCTATTAATATTTTTGAAGCAGTTGTTTTGTATAGCATTAGTCATGAAATTTAATACTTTTATTTGAAAGGCAGTTCTATCATAAACATTGAACCTTCCCCTTCCTTCGTTTCCACTTTTATCTCGCCACCATGCGCTTTGATAATATCGTAACTTAAGCTCAAACCCAAGCCAGTTCCGCTTCCAGTTGGTTTTGTGGTGAAGAATGGCTGGAAGATTTTATCAATGATGTTTTGTGGAATACCGTTTCCATTATCACTAACAACAATGGATACCTGATTTCCTGATTCTTTTATACTTACAGAAATTGTTGGTTCGTAACCCTCTCTAATCTGTTTCTTCTTTTCATTCACCGCATAAAAAGCATTCGTATATAAATTCAAGAGCACTCTTCCAATATCCTGCGGAACGATATTTATTTTTCCAACCTCATTATCAAAATCAGTTTTCAATGTTGCATTAAATTCTTTATCCTTTGCTTTTAACCCATGATAAGCTAACCTCAAATATTCATCAGTCAGTTTATTAATGTCTGTCGGCTCTTTTACACCTGTGCTTGACCGTGAGTGTTGCAGCATGCCTTTCACAATTGCATCGGCACGTTTGCCGTGGTGGTTTATTTTTTCTAAATTTGATTTCAGGTCATCAGCAATTGCTATTGCATCTTCTTTATTATCATTCGACAATTCAGTTTTCATTTCGTCAATAAGTTCGCTGCTTACTTCCGAAAAATTATTCACGAAATTTAACGGGTTCTGAATTTCATGTGCAATGCCTGCGGTTAACTCACCGAGCGATGCCATTTTTTCGGATTGAATGAGCTGCGTTTGTGTAGCTTTGAGCTCTGCTAATGTTCCTTCCACATTTTTTTTCTGGAGTTCTATTTCTTCATTTTGTTTTCGCAGCAATGCGTTAGCCTTTTGCCGGTGTTTATTATTCCTGTACAACAAAAAAGTAATCAATATAAATACAGCGATGCCCGAGAGCAGAGCGAAAGTCCTGATTTTGGTTCTTGTCTGGATTTTTTCTTCCTCCAGTTTTTTGAGTTGAAGTATTTCATCAAAGTCCCTGTTTTTAAATGCGAGTAGGTTTTTTCTGTCTGCAGCATTCAGACTATCCTTTATTGCAAAAGCCATTTTCAAAAAAGCAAAAGCGCTGTCTGATTTATTTTGTTCTCCATAGATAGAGGCAAGTAAACTGTATGTGTCTGAAATGCCCGCAGGTAACTTCAGGTCATTAAAAGTTTCCAACGCTTTTCGGGCATAGAACATACTTGAGTCTGGCTTTTTTACAATCTGGTATAAATCTGCCAGTGAAAGATAACTTGCTCCGAGCCCTGAAAGATTATGCTGTTGCGCACATGATTGCATTGATCTTAAGAATGCCTCTTTTGACAAATTAAGTTCTCCTTTTTTTTGATAAATTTTGCCTATAGACATTAAAACATCGCCTTCATATTTTTTAAAAACGTCTGAACTTTCATATAAAGACAGTGCTTTTTGCTGAAAGAGCAGTGCTGAGTCCAATTTATCAAGATCAAAATAGGCCCAGCCCAGTGTCGAATTTGTAACTTCCAACAGCGTCGTATCATGAACCGATGAAGCAAGGCTTCTGGCTTCAGATAAATTTGAAATCTGAATATCTGTGTTACCGGTAGCGCCATACAAGTTTCCCAAATCGTTAAGGATCCAGCCCAAGAGGTTGAGTCGTGCATTTTTTGGATCCGGACTTTTGCACGTGTTCCATGCATTGTTTGTTAAGTTCCAGGCATATTTTTCAATGGCCGGGTTCCTTGCGATTTTTTGCGCTTCCAAAAACGATTCAAGCGATTTGGGATAATTTCTTAATTCCCGCAGCATACTTCCCATACCATTCAAAGCATCAGCTTCATATAACTGCAGATTTAATTGCCTTGCAATTGGCAATTCCTTTTCAAAATATGAAAGGGCGCTATCACGATTTATTTCAGCATAATACCATCCCAGTTGGTCATAAATATTCATCCTGATAGTATCGCTTGAAGCATTTCTCAGCACCTGGTGAAGGCTGTCTAATTGAAATGGCTGCTGCTGTGCTTTAAGAAGGGTCGGAAAAAACAAAAGGAAACCAACCTTGAATAGTAGTCTCATATCACCTGTTTTAAACAATGGGTAATTCAATAATAAACTCACTTCCTTCGCCTTCTTTAGTTTCCAATTTTATCTCACCTCCATGTGCCTTTACAATATCATAACTTAAGCTCAACCCCAAGCCGGTTCCGCTTCCTGTGGGTTTTGTGGTGAAGAATGGCTGGAAGATTTTATCCACAATATTTTTTGAGATGCCATTCCCGTTATCACAAACGGTGATGTATATCCTATTTCCTTCTTTTCTTGTTTCAACTTCCACTTCTGGTTTATAATTGTTGTTTGCTGATTTCTTTTTTTGATCCACGGCATAAAATGCATTGTTGTATAAGTTCAATAATACCCTTCCAATATCCTGCGGAACGATATTTATTTTTCCAATGCTTGCATCAAAATCTGTTTTCATTTCCGCATTAAAGCTTTTGTCTTTTGCACGAAGCCCGTGATAGCTCAATCGCA
This sequence comes from Puia sp., assembly GCA_035295505.1. Taxonomy (GTDB): domain Bacteria; phylum Bacteroidota; class Bacteroidia; order Chitinophagales; family Chitinophagaceae; genus Puia. Next base: position 26,516 of record DATGIX010000131.1, read on the forward strand.
GATATTCATCGCACAAAGCATTGATATCCGTTAATTCTTTTTTGCCTTCACTTTTTCTTGAATGCTGCAACATTCCTTTAACGATCGCATCTGCGCGTTTACCGTGATAATTTATTTTTTCAAGATTTTGTTTGATATCATTCAATATTTCATCCTGCAATTGCTCGTCTCTTGCCCCTTGTTCCTTGTGCCTTTCTTCTTGTATTTCTTGAATGAGCTCATTGCTAACCTCAGAAAAATTGTTCACGAAGTTCAACGGGTTTTGAATTTCATGTGCAATGCCTGCAGTGAGTTCTCCAAGTGAAGCCATTTTTTCTGACTGGATGAGCTGCTTTTGTGTTGACTGCAATTCGCTTAATGCTTCTTCCGCTTTTTTTCTTGCAGCTTTTATTTCTATTAAATCCTGCTCCGCCTGCAATGCATGTGCTTCTGCAATTTTTAAATCGTTGAATCGAGTGAACGTAAGATTGAATACAGCAGCAAATCGCTCGAGCAGGCGTATGCTGCTTTCCGATTGGTCATCAGGAGAAGCCATGCCAATAAACCCTTTATCAAAATAAGCTACGCTTTGCACTCTTCTTTTTTGTGTAAGGGCATGGCTGAGGGGAATTTTTAATTGCTGCAGGTAGCTGATATAGCTTTCCAGTTCTGCTCCCTGCATGTCTACTGTCACAGATTTTATTTTTCCAGCCCATCCATCATACAATTTTTTTACAGAAGCATTATCTGCAGCGTTAAAGACGAATTTTTTTCCTACACCTGAGCCATCTTCATCAGTTGCCCACATTTCCATATCTCTGGTGTCACCATTAACGATACCGATATACAAGCGATTGGGCTCTATGCCCAGGCTGATCAGTTGCTTAAAAACTTCTGCTGCGGTTTCTGCCAGCTCATCTGATTTTTGCATCGCCAGTGTTCTGCCGCGTACACGTTCCAAAGCTGTTTCAATTTGCGCCTCCCTTGCCTGCGCTTCTGCTAATTGCAAATCGCTGAAGCGTGTGTAGGCCAATGAAAAAACAGTAGTTGCCCTTTGTAATAAATCCCAGCTTTCTGCAGAAATATTTCCAGGAGAAGCAGCACCCATATAACCGTTGGAGAATTTATACAAATGATAAGTGCGGTCAGGAATTGTATCGCCATAAAAATTCACGAGTACATCCGAATGTGCAGCGCAGTAATTAATCCATTCCTTTCTTGCTTCTCCCTGCATCACGATGGATGTTTGTTTTTTATCAGAGTGGTAAAAAGAAAGCATTTCTCTCCCTACCCATGTGTCGGGCAAGCGAAGGGTCATGTGATCTGATACTAATTTTTTATCCTGCTGAATGGCATACCAGCATTCAGTTATCTGTGTCGCTTCGCTATGAATGTAAATAGAACTTGTTTCTAATTCTTCCACACCGAGCAAGCCCATTTCTGTGCGCAACAATTGAGCAACTTCAACAAGCTCTGCAGGTTTTTGCATTGCCATTGCTCTTGACCTCACTTTTTCCATTGCTGCTTCAATCTTTGCTTTTCTTGCCTGCACTTCCGCATTTTTCAAATCAATGTAACGGCGATAGGTTTGCCCAAATACAGAGGCAAACCGTTTAAATATCTTTCGTTGCTCATCTTTTAATTGTTCTAATGAAAAAGCAAACAATATCCCTTCGGCGAATGTGAACTCATTGTGATGAATTAATTCAGGCAAAGTGCTTGTATCATACCGGATAGGATAACCAGGATAATTGTTGATAGCATTAAAATAGTTGAGTAAATCTTCATCTTTCAATTCATATGAGTAAGATTCATTTTTGTTGCGCCAGCTTTCGAAAGCACCACGGAGCAAAGGATGTATGTTCATATCCATCCACCCAATGATGACATTTTCATTTGCTCTTATGGTCCATATTTCCATGTTGCCCGGGTCATGCATAATCCCAATGCCACAGCGGATGGTTTCTATTCCCAGTTTTTGCAATTCATCTACCATTACAGTTGCTGTTTCACCAACGTCTGTGCTGTTGTGCATTGCCATTGTTTTTGCACGCACACGCTCTAATGATAATTCAATCTGCGCTTCTCTTGCCTGCGCCTCTGCTTGTGAAATATCAATATAGCGTTGATAAGAAAGGCTGAATACATTTCTGAAACGCCTTAATATTTCAACCTGCTCTTCTGTGATAGTCTTGAATGTGCATAAACCAAAAGCACCGATGCCAAATGAATAAAGATAATAATGAAGCTCACTGGCTTCATCTAACATTTTTTCATGTGGCTGCTGCAATGTATTGTAGATATAATTTCTCCATTCGTCCAAGTTATTTTTATCAATTACATTATGCACTAATTCATCGCTGGTGTTCTTAATTACATCAAAAATGTGCTTCGTGTTTGCATGACTGTCATATTTCACATTAACAACTTCTGCACCAGTGGCATCAGAGTAATCGTAGTTAAGAAATTTTTTTTCCTCATCATTTCTTACATAAATCTGTGCAAAGCGAATATCAGTAAATCCGAGCGCTTCTGTTTGATGGTACACAGCTTTGCAAACAGCAGACAAATCATCTGACTTCATCATGCTCATAGCAACAGACCTTACTCTTTCCAACGCTGCTTCTATTTTTGCTTCTCTTGCCTGCGCTTCTGCTTTTTGCAAATCGAGGAAACGCGTATAGGTTTGCTCAAAAACTTTTCCGAAGCGCTTGAAAATATCCCATTCATCCGGGCATTGTTCATAAGTAATGAATATCAGGTTACCCTTTGAGAAATTAACAACGTGATCCACTACAAACGAAGGGATTTCTTTTCCTTCTTCCAATTCTTTCGTTATTGCTTCACCAAGAACCGGAAGTGTGCTGAGGTAATTATAACGTTTAACCAACTCTTCTTTGCCTGTTTCATAAACAAAGAAGTCTTCTCCTTTTTGCCTTGATTCGTAATAGCACATAAAAAGAGGATCACCCGTAAGCGGCAGAGTGAATGGAGGAGATAATTCACCATCAGGCCCACTCATCCATGAAGTACAAGTTTTCTCATCTTTTTCCCAGATATTAAAGCCGCATCCTTTTACATTCAATTCAAGCGACATCAACTGGTGAAATAATAATACGGCTGTTTCCGAAAGCTCATCAGACTTCTGCATCGCCATTGTTCTTGCACGAACTCTTTCGAGTGCTAATTGTATTTGTGATTCTCTTGATTGTGCTTCTGCTTTTTGCAGATCAAGAAAACGTGTGTAAGTCTGATCAAATACATTTCCAAAACGTTTAAAAATATCATGCGATTCGGGAACAGATTCATACGTGATGAATAAAAGAAAACCTTGTGAAAAAAATGCAAGATGAAAAATTTGAAAGCTTGGAAGTGAACCACCATCTTCAATAAACTTATGGAGCATTTCACCCACTACAGGCAATTGAAGCATGTATTGATAATGCGTTACTATCTCATTTCCTCCTATCGACTCTACATAAAATGTTTCGCCTCTTTTCCACGCATCATAGAAATGAATAAAAGAAGGATCTTCTGTAACCGGCGCCCTGAATGGTTTTTGAATGATGCCCGCACTGCTCATCCATAATGTGATAGCCTGATGATCTTCATCCCAAATGCAATAACCGGCGCTCCATGCGGGCATGCCTAATGTTTGTATTTGCTGAAACAAAATATTTGCAGCATCAGGCAATTCATTGCTATGCTGCATCGCCATCGTTCTTGCACGCACTCTTTCCAGTGCTAATTGTATTTGTGATTCTCTTGTTTGTGCTTCGGCTTTTTGCAAATCGAGAAAACGTGTATAAGCCTGATCAAAAGCATTTGCAAAACGAACAAGTATCAAGTTCTCTTCGTTGCTGTACGGTTGCACATCGTAGTTATATATGGCAAGGGCAGTATGCTTTGCGATTGCCACAGAACGTGCCATTCCTTTACCATCAAAAACATATTGTTTCCGTTCTTCCGGCAGATACTTAAGGTTGCTTTTTTCAAACCCATATTTAAAAAAGCTGTCTTTTTCTTCTTTGGTATAGGTATCTACAAAGAAAGCGTCTCCTCTATCCAGACATTCGTAACTGTGAATAAATATCGGATGGTCAAAGTAGGGAATAACAACTTTTGCCGGATACTGATCCTTGCCAGGCACAGCAATCCAGAGGTGCATATCAGGGTCTTTTTGAACATCGAGGTTTACATCAATATTTGCAGCATCAATTTTAAATCCCAGGTATTGTAGTTGATTGGCAACCTCCATAATCACATGCTGCACTTCCGCGCTTTTGTGCATTGCCATGCTTCTTCTCCTCACTCTTTCCAAAGCGGCTTCTATCTGTGCCTCTCTTGCCTGCGCTTCTGCTTTTTGAAGGTCAAGAAAACGCGTATAAGTTTGTTGAAATACTTTTCCGAAGCGCATCAGTATTTTATTCTCTTCATCGGAATAAGGAATGCCCGAAAAATTTTCGATATACAATCCAACGTTATCCAACAAAACCGTGGACACAGCAAGCCCTTTGCATTGCAAATAAAATTCCTTTGCTTCTTCAGGTATTGCAAATAATTTAAAAAGGGATTTATAGAATTTATTTTTTTCTTCAAAATCCAAAACGTCGGCATGAAAGGCTGTTCCATTTGATTTGGCTTCAAGAAAACTGTTCCATGTAGGTGAATCAAAATAGGGAATGATTGCGAAGAATGGTTCAATGTTGGGGTCAGCCAGCCAGATATGCATATCGTCATGGGCTTTGTAATCAATATAAAAACCCGCATGTTCCGCATTTACTTTCAAGTGAATGAATTGTTCAAGCACCAGCCGTATCACTTCTTTCAATTCCTCACTCTTGTGCATCGCCATGCTGCGGCTGCGCACTTTTTCCAATGCGGCTTCAATCTGTGCTTCGCGGGCTTGCGCTTCTGCTTTTTGAAGATCTAAAAATCTGGTATAAGCTCTTTCAAATTCTGTTGCAAAACGTTCAAGTATTTTCTTTTCGTTTTCAGCCAAAGTATTTTTCACCATCACCCCAAAGCAGCCATACTTCATGAAAGCTTCAACATAATACAAGCCATCACTGAAATATTCAGGCTTTAACTGCTCAACGCCTGCAATCAATTCGCTCCATGCTGCAAAATAATTTGCCACTCCATCAGGTGGCACATGATAAGCAACAACATGATCATTGCTTTTCCAATCAATCAGACATTGCTTAGTGGCCGGCTCTTTTCTGTCAAGCGGATAATTGATTGCTTTGCTATTGAAAACCGTTGAATTATTTTCTGCCCATGCAGCCCAGAAAATATGCCGGTCTTTTTCTTCATCGGGCAACCATAAAAATGAGAAGGCAGATTTGATGCCAAGCAATAAAACCTGTTCATGAAAAACACGCAATGTATCATCCAGCTCATTGGAGTGCTGCATGATCATGCTTTGTGTTCGGGCACGCTCTAATGCTAATTGAATTTGTGCTTCTCTTGCTGTTGCTTCAGCATGTTTCAAATCAAGGAAGCGCGTATAGGTCATTTCAAAAACTTTTGCAAAACGCACAATGGTCTGCTCCTCCTGTGCAGAAAAAAGTTCAGTAGCCAGAATAAATAAATACCCGTTCGAAAAATTCGCACTATAAAAAATAATACGATCAGGGATATGAGAAAAAATATCTTTAGCGATATTTTCGGGAACATGCTTTGATAAAAACCGGTGATGTTCTTTATTGATTTCTCCTTCTACATCAGCAACGTGAATGGGCTCTTTTTTCTTCCAGCTTTTATACCTGTTATCAAGAATGGGGTCTCCTGTTAACGGGAAATTGATGTAATCAGCAAGCAATGTGCCGTCAGGTAGTGTTGCCCACGCTTTTTGAACACTTTGCGCCTCATCAATAAACATATACCCACAAGTGAAGGTGTTAATACCCAATGTTCCAAACTCATGATAAAGTAATTGTGCAGCTTCAGCAAGTTCTTCGCTCTTTTGCATTGCCATTGTTCTCGAACGAACTCTTTCAAGTGCCAATTCTATTTGCGCTTCACGAGCCTGCGCTTCTGATTTTTGGAGATCAAGAAAACGAGTAAAGGTTTGTTGAAACACCCTCGTAAACCGCAACATAATATCTGTTTGTTCTACAGACAATTTTTTTCCACCTACAATCAATAAATAGCCTTCTTTAAAATAAAAATTATGCAGCAATAACTTTGCTGGTGAAATGGCAATCAGTTGTTTTGCATTTAGCGGAAAGTTTGTGCTGCGTTCCGCAATAAACGTTTGGTGTTTAACTGTTTCTTCTTCATCCATTGCAACTATATAAAAAGAGCTTCCCTTTTTCCAGTTTTCAACTACATGTTGCAAATGAATGCTTTCATTATGCGGAATGATAATGGGAAGCGGCATTATTTTTTTTGTGGATGGGTCAGGAGTGTAATTCAGCCCGTTTTTTTCTTCCTTATCCATCAAAACAAATCCCGCGGTTAAACTTTCAATGCCCAGCTTGTTCATTTCCACAAAAAGTATTTCCGCAGCTTCAAGCAATTCATCGCTTTTGTGCATGGCCATACTTCGGCTTCTCACCCTTTCTAATGCAGCTTCAATTTGAGATTCTCTTGCCTGTGCTTCTGATTTTTGAAGATCAAGAAATCTTGTATAGGTCTGTTCGAAAACTTTTGCGAAACGTTTGAAAATATCATGCGCTTCAATTACAGGTTCATAGGCAATGAACAATAAAAATCCTTGTGAGAAATAAGCGCAATGAAATATTTGAAAGGTAGGTAATGAATGACCCGCATTAATAATGGAGTCTAATATTTCGCCAATGCCAGGAAGTGTGCGCATATACTTGTAATGCGATATCAGTTCATCCCCACCTACTGCTTCTACATGAAATGATTCCCCTCTTTCATATGCTTCGCGAAAATGAATAAAAGAAGGATCTTCTGTGAGCGGCGCGTGAAAAGATGGTTGCATCACGCCTTCACTACTCATCCATAATGTAATGCCTTGTTTATTTTCATCCCAGATACAATACCCGGCACTCCATGCTGGCATGCCCAATGCCTGCATCTGTTGAAATAATAAGTTGGCAGCTTCAGGTAGTTCATCACTATTCTGCATCGCCATGGTTCTTGCTCTTACTCTCTCCAATGCCAATTCAATCTGTGCTTCGCGTGCCTGTGCTTCTGCTTTTTGCAAGTCGAGGAACCGGACATATGCCTGTTCAAACACTCGGGCAAATCTTCTCAGGATATCATTGTGTTCTTCCGGGTATTTATTGCGATTGTAAGATTGCAATAATATTCCGGTATACGTTTCCATTGCGAACGAATAATGATAACACGAACCGGAAAAATTTTTATTCTGAAAATCAACAGGAACAACCTTGTAATCGGTAATGGAAAAGATTTTCTCCAAAAAATCATCTTTGACGGTTTTGTCAAAATGTCTTTCAATAAACTTAACTCCTGTTTCTCTTGCTTTATACACTTCATTCAATATGGGATGGTCGAAATAAGGAACCAGAAACATCATTTCTATATTGATTCCTTGAAATACCGGCCACTGTAACTGATCACGTGAACCTTCCCTGAAAAGCATAATAATTAATCCATCTTCCAGTTCCAGCCCGAGGTTTTGTAATTGTTCAAACATGGTTTTAGCAATTACAGAAAGCTCATCACTTTTGTGCATAGCAAGAGAACGGCTGCGTACTCTTTCCAATGCAGTTTCTATTCTTGCTTCATGTGCCTGTGCTTCCGCTTTTTCTATATCCAAATATCTTCGATAGGAAAGCTCAAATACTTTGAGGAAGCGCTTGAATAAATTTATTTCATCTTCGCTTAAAGGGCTGTACGTTGAGATGCCCAATGCGACAGGGCCAAGAGAAAACCAATAATAATTTAATGAAGATGCAGTCTTCAAATAATCATCAATAAAAACATTCGTGGTTTTTTGATAAGCAAGCCAGTCTTTTACTTCATCGCCTTTAATATGTGCGATCATAAATTCCCCGTTTCCCTTGAGCATCTTATTCGCAAAGTCTTGATGAATTTCATGGCCGGTATAATTGGTTTCAGTTATAAATGTTTTATCATGCTTTGCATAATATTCATAATTCATGTACGTGCCTTTCTCCTGATAAAAAATGGCAGTTTGTACATTGCGTATTTCTTTTACTTTCAGTAGCTCTAATTGTTCACCGATGGTCTGGCATACATGCAGCATGTCATCAGGCCTGTTCATGCTCATGGCAACTGTTCTTACTCTTTCGAGTGAAGATTCAATTTCCAGTTCATGATTTTGCGCTTCAACTGTTTTTCTTTTCTGCTCCAGTTCTTCAATTGTTTCTTCTAATAAAATAGCAGTGGTGCGTTTTACTTTTTCTGTTCGTTCGAGTTTGAATTCGGTGATGGCCCATTGCTTGTCTGCATCAACAATCGCTTTTATCAAAGCTTCTTTATCCTGCTTGGTCAGATCTGTTCTTTTTTGAAAAAGGTCTTGTATTTTTTTAAGGTTTTCGTTCATTGGTTTTTTTTGATACTATATACAAGTGTTGAAATTTTCTGTTTCAAATTTCGTATTCCGGAATAAGTATTTAATGCTTATATTTTCCATAAACCGCTTGCCCAGGCAAAACGTTGGCGACCGTTTTACCGTTTTTTAAGACGATCACACCATTTACTATTACGTATTCAATACCTTCAGAAAAAGCGAGGCCTTTTTCAAATGTAGCTTTGTCGATTACAGTGTTGGGATTGAAAATAGTAATATCAGCATCGGCGCCAACTTGCATTCTTCCTTTATAGCGCATCATTGGTGCAATGCCTTCCAACCTTTTTGCAGGGAGCAGCGTCATTTTTTCTATCGCGGTGTTAAGGTCAAGTGTTTTTTCTTCTCTCACATATTTTCCTAATACCCTTGAATAAGTTCCGGCTGTGCGTGGATGTGCCAGCGGGGCATACGGCATAGCATCTGATGCAATAATGGTATTTGGAAATGCAATTCCATAACTTATCCACTCGGGTTTCATTGAATGTATGATCACTATCCCTCCGGTCTTCCTGCAGCTTTCAAATGTTTCTTTTGTCAGCCGTTCTCCTGTTGCCACCCATTGCAGGTCCTTATAGGTTATCCCGAGTCTTTCCTGCCATCCTTCATTAAAAACGGCACTTTGCAGCAGTGTAGAAGCCGCTGTATAAGGATACAGTTCTGTAGTGATATCGAATCCCCGGTTTTTTGCAGTCTGCACTAATTCAGTGGCAAAATATATTTTACCAAGGCTGGCACTATTAATATGAACGATGTGCAAAGGTGCGCCGGTAAGAACAGCATCAGCAATGGCCTGCTGGATGGCTGTAATCCCACCTTCACGGACATGCGTAAAAATAAGTGCTTTTAATTCTCCGGCTAACTGGTACACACGAAAAACTTCTTCCTGCTTCACAGCAGGCAAATAACCAATCGGAACACCAATACCTATAGCGCCTTCAGCCAATGAGCTCCTGATATTCTGTAAGGTTTTATTCATTTGCTCAGGAGACAAGGTGTCGGAATAAGAAATTTTTATTTTGCTAAAAAGCGAATCAATAGATGATTCTCCTGTTACAGCTAACTGGTATAACTCATTTAATGCAGTTTTATATTTATCCAGGGCTTTGAATCTTTCAAATGGCCAGCAAACACTGGCTCCATAGTTAATCAGAGATTTTGACTTGCGGGATTCATACCATTTGTCTAAAAATTCAATGCCCCATTCCAGTTCAAGCATTGTGGTAACACCATCATGCAATTTATATTCCTGTTCCCTGTAGCCTCTTCCATGCACATGCAGATCAATAAAACCCGGAGCTACCACCAAACCGGAAACGTTGATCATCTCTTTGCCCTTTAACGGCCCGGAAGAAATTTGGGCAATGCGGTTATTGATGATGCCCACATTTTTGATAGTATCTAATTTCGTTTCAGGATCGATCACTCTGCCACCAGTTAATACAATATCATATTCAATAGAAGATTGGGCATGAACAGTGGCAGATAAAAAAAACAAAACACTTAAAAATATTAGGGCGCTGTTTGTAGTTTTATAAATCATATCGGTAGCCATTTTAACTTTTGAATAATATGTAAAATTTATTTTTCTTTCAATGCAACCCAGCAGGTGTTGTTATGAAATTCGTTGTCCCCATTTTTAGTTCTGCCAAATTCGCCATAGGTGAAAAAGCCAGCCATAAGCACATCGAAAGCTTTTCTCATTCCTTGAATTTCATTTTTGATAAATACAAATGCCAATGTTGGTATAAAACCATTAGTCATGCTTTCACGCAATGCAGTTTTAATTTCTTCAGGAGAATTTCCTTTGATGGACCTGGCATTCATATTCTATAGGTATTAGGGCATTATAAAAAGTGAGGAGGTAAGGTCGTTAAATATAACTTTTTTTCTTCAGAGCAGGCAAGGATAAGAGCGTAGAATGGTTGGATAAAAATTTGTAGGAAAGTTTCTAACTCAATGCTTATGTATAACCGAAAAACGAAAGGAAACTATGTTATGCAATTATTGTTTTTTCAGAAAATCAGACAGCTCGTTAATATGATCCGTATTAATATAATCAACTTTCAACTGCATAAATTTTTTCCATGCATTCATATTATCCGGTGCGTCCCAAAAGCGAACTTGTTTATGTAAATCGTGCGCTTTACTGATTTCTTTTTTTAATATTAATTTATCCGATGCAGTAATATCTCCTCTCCCATCCCATTGAGAATAATCTTTAAAATCATCACTCAGCATCACAATCTTTGTCAATGGTTCTCTGCTATATTTTTTATGAAGTTCTCCATCAAATAAAACAAACGCTGGGTATGTGACAAAAAGTGAAGATGCCGGGCGATTTCCTGTTATCACCCACTTAATAGTTTTGTTATTGCTCAATAATGGGATCTGCTTTAAAATTTCTATCAGCTTATCAAGTGTGTGGATAGAATCTGTTTTTATATCAATCCGCATCTGCAATTGCCTTGTTGAATCAGGATATGCATGACCGTTATTTTTTTGAACGGCAAAGAACAATGGCTTCAGATAATATTCTTCCAGTGTCCGGTGCTTTTTCAATTCGATGGTATCGTGGGCTACAATCAGTTCGCCATTCTGTAAAAAAATATCTGCTTCAATAGATCCGAATTGCGCGTTATAAGCAGTATGAAACGGAACAGGGTTTTCATAATCATTATGCGAATGCGCGTTTGCGACTGAATATAATTTTGGCTGTGCAGTCACAGGGACAGAAAGAAAAATCAGGATTATTATTGAAACAATAAAGTGAGCCTTCTTTGTATTTAACACGCTAGTGATTGATGAATAAAATAATTTTATTTATGCTGTCTGAAAAGCCATTCCATCATCTGCGCATCAATATATGCACCGAGCCAAGAGAAATGACCAACTTCCGGATATTGAGTAAAGCCGGGGTGAGCACCTGCTTTGGTCAATGCATTCAACATCTCAAGTGAAAAGATGGGACTGACAGCAGGATCTTCCGAGCCATGATAAATCCAGATGGGCAAATGCGCTATCAGCGGAGCTTTCGACACATCACCGCCGCCACAAACCGGAACTGCTGCTGCAAATAAATTCGGGTATCGCTCAATAGCATCATAGGTTCCAAAACCTCCCATCGAAAGACCGGTAATGTAAATACGATTGCTATCGATTGGCATTGTCTTGATCATTTTGCGAACAAGTTCAATGAGCAATTCCATTGGTTTCGTGGGCGTAGGTAGCAAACGCATGTCAGTAATGCCTTTGTCACGTGAGAAATTTGACCAGCTCATTTTCTCCGGGCATTGCGGCGCAATCACAAATGCAGGATGCAACATCATGTTCTGATCGGTTGCGAAATTCATCACGCCCCATTTCAGTTGCGCTTCATTATCATTGCCACGCTCGCCGGAGCCATGCAAAAAAATCACCAGCGGATATTTTCTCATGGTGTCTGCATCAGGAAAAAGTTGCCTGTACTTTAGTGTGTCGCCTTTTTCGTTCACATAAGTATTCATGCTGAAACGTGACGGTTGTGCAAATGCAAATTGCACGCTTACAAAAAATGTTATTATCAAAACGAAGATTGCTGATTTAATATGTTTCATCTTAAACTATGATTTATTTGATTGGATGAATGCTATGATTAACTGAAAGATCAATCATCACGATTTACGAAATTGGCAGCTTTATAATAAATTCTGCTCCTTCTCCTTCTTTTGTGTTCACTTTTAATTCACCACTGTGAGCTTTTATTATATCGTAGCTCATGCTCAATCCCAAACCTGTTCCTTGTCCTGTTGGCTTTGTAGTGAAGAAAGGCTGAAAAATTTTATCAACGATATTCAGAGGAACTCCATTGCCATTATCTTTTACATGAATATATATTCTGCCAATGTTCACATTCGGAAGCCCTACTCTTCTTGTAGTGACAGTTACCGTTGGTTCATAATGAGGGCCTCCTTCATGTTTAGGTATCGCTTTCTTCTTTTCCGTCACTGCGTAAAAAGCATTGTTGATCAGGTTCAGCAGCACTCGTCCCATATCCTGCGGAACAATATTTATTTTTCCGATTGTAGGATCGAAAACTGTTTTCATGGAAGCATTGAAACTTTTGTCTTTTGCTCTTAATCCATGATAGCTTAAGCGCAAATATTCATCAGCCAATTCATTGATGTCTGTAAGTTCTTTTTGTCCGGTGTTTTTTCTTGAATGCTGGAGCATTCCTTTCACAATCGCATCAGCGCGTTTGCCATGATGATTAATCTTTTCCAGATTCTGTTTAATATTTTCTGCAATCGCCTTTGCTTCATTAATATCTCCTTTTTCCAATTCTTCATTCATCTCAACAATCAGTTCATTGCTAACTTCAGAAAAATTATTCACGAAATTCAGCGGGTTTTGAATTTCGTGTGCAATGCCTGCAGTGAGCTCACCAAGCGAAGCCATTTTTTCTGCCTGTATCAATTGTGTTTGAGTCGATTTCAATTCTGCGACTGTATGTTCCAGTTCCTCTTTCTGCTTGGTAAGTTCGGCTGTTCGTTCTGCTACCTGTATTTCCAACTGATCTTTCAGCGAGATCACTTCCTTTTTCTTTTCTTCTTCAACTTTTGTTTTTTGTTTTTCTTTCTCTAAAGCCTTTTTCTGTTTATTAATGATCACTGCCATGACAAACATATATATCACGGAAAATACGGTAGCAGCTTCAAAAAAGCTTTTCCATCCGGAATAACGGTTTGCATCTGCAAGCTTGGCGATATCTGTGAACAACGATAAAATAATATAAGGGGCGATAGCAAATAAAACCTGTCTCGCCGCTTGCAATTCTTTTTCTGAATAAAGAAGGTAAATCAGATAAAGCATCAGTAAATGCGACAGCCAAACAGCGACAATACGTGACTGCGGAAGAGCTACATTAATTACGAACAATCCGATTGCTGCATACAAGATGTACTTAAAAATATGATCCCATTTGGGAAGTTTGGCAGCCATCTCCAACGATCTGCGCAAGTACCACGTAATAACAATCGTTACAATGAGGTCAAACGTCATATACTATCAATTTGATTAGGAAAGGTTTTTTGAACAGAGAATTTTGTTGTTACTAAATTAAGGAGTATAGCAACAATAAACTCAGAGAAGCTAACTTCTTTTATGAGGGGTCTGTTTTTTGAAAGCCTGTGCGCCAATGCTATCTAATGAATGTGCCTGCGCTTGATAATGCCGCCTGAAGCTTCTTTGATGGTGCTTGCAAACACGAATGCGTTCGGGTCAATATCATTCACTAAATTCTTAAGCTTGCGCATTTCAAGCCTTGTGATGATGGTGAAAATAATATCAACATCGCTGTGCACTTCAAATTTTCCGGGCAGATAGCCGCGCTCGCCTTTGTAAACAGTAATGCCTCGTCTTAATTCATTCACGAGACGGTCTTTGATAATCTCGCTTTTGCCGGAAATGATAGTGACACCAGTATATGCTTCAATTCCTTCTACAACATAATCCACGGTTTTAGATGCAGTGAAATAAGTGAGCATGGAATACAACGCAGTGGGAAGGCCGAAATGAAAAGCAGCTATGCTGAAAATGACAATGTTCAATGCCATGATGATTTCGCTGATCGTAAAACTTGTTTTCCGCCAGGTATAAAGCGCCAGCACTTCAATGCCATCAACTGCACAACCGGCTCGCATGGTCAGTCCAATTCCAACGCCAAGAAAAAATCCTCCGAAAATGGATACCAATAATTTATCTGAAGTAATGAGCGGATAAGGAATATATAACAAACAAAGCCCGAGCATGATGATGCAAAAAAGTGTTTTTGCAGCGAACCTTTTGTTAATAGAATAAATACCCATGATGATGAAGGGCAGATTGGCAATCAGAATGATGTAAGCAAGATTGATTTTATATTCAGTATGCATCAGGATTTCATGAATGAGCAGTGAGATGCCTGTGACACCACCATCAAAAAAATCATTCGGCACCAAAAAACCTTTTAATGCAAAGCCTGCAGTAATAACACCAAGAATGATTAATATAATATCGCTTACATAAAAATCTTTATGCCCTGTAACTGATTTGTGAGATGATTCATCCTGCTCTAAAGCCAACAGGTTTTGATGTTGCTTCTCAGACAATTTTGCTTTTGCAGTTTCAGTGAAATATTGATGCGAGTGCAGAAATTTGATTTGTTGATGAATCCATTCTTCCCTGCTTTTGATAGTACCTGCTTCATACATTTCCAGGTATAAATTTTCCGCTCTTGCCGTATAATTATCAGTGCCCAGATAATAAAGATCCGCATCACATAAAATTTCCGCCAGCTTATCTTTCGGGTCCTGAGGGATTTTTGTAGCCATAATCAAGTCACACACTTTTCTTATCTGTTCATCATTATAATCAAACTGATGAAGATAAGTTTGAGCAAAGCTGCAGGACACTTCTTCATGCCCTATATAAGCTTCCAAAAAACCTGTGTCATGAAGCAATGCTGCAGTGCTTAAAATAGTGAGCTCATCTCCGGAAATATTCTCCGCTTTAGCCAGCTCTTCCGCATAATTGATTACCTCCGTCGTATGCTGTATGCCATGATACAAAAGGAATTTCGGAAGATCCGTTTTAAGCTTATCGAGTATAAAATTTTTCGCTTTGTAAAATTGCATGGCTTAGTGAGCTATTGTAGATTGTAAATATAACAAGCTTTTATTAGTCTGCATTTATTTGTGCGCAGTGAATGAGAATACTAAAAAACAAAACCAGTAAAAAAACAATCGCAATAATTTAAAGATTATAGCAAAGATTTATACTACAAATCTGTATTCGTGATGAAACCGGAATTGAGTGGGTTGAAAGTCTTGAAAGATGGATTGCATAAAGATAATACCTTAAATGCGGAGACGGCGAGATTCGAACTCGCGATACGGTTTCCCGTATACACACTTTCCAGGCGTGCTCCTTCAACCACTCGGACACGTCTCCTTATTGAGGGCAGCAAAAATACATTTTACAATTCAGTTGCGGAAGATTTTTTCTGCATTTGCTGTAGTCACCACAGCCACTTCTTCAACACTCACATTTTTGACTTCAGCAAGTTTCTGCGCCACATAAATAATATAGCTGCTCTCATTTCTTTTCCCACGGAACGGAACAGGTGAAAGATATGGCGCGTCTGTTTCAAGCACCAAATGGCTCAGGTCGATATCCTTCAACGCTTCAGGCAAAGTCGATTTCTTGTAAGTAAGCACTCCGCCAATGCCAAGATAAAACCCAAGATCTATAATCTCTTTTGCTTCATCTGCATTTCCGGAGAAACAGTGAAAGATTCCACCAAGCTTTCCGTTCTGATGTGTTTTCACTACATCGATGCTTTGCCTCATCGATTCGCGGGAATGGATAACAATGGGCAAATCGTAATGAAGCGCCCATTCAATTTGCAGATGAAAAGCCTCAAATTGATTTTGATCAAAGTTCCTGTCCCAATAAAAGTCTAAGCCTATTTCTCCTACCGCTGCGAACTTTCTTTTTTGCAAAAGTTCTTCCACTATTTTCAGTTCTTCTTTAAAATTTTCTTTCACTGAGCATGGGTGAAGACCAGCCATGGCAAAGCATTTGCCGGGAAATTTGGTTTCAATTCCGAGCATAGCTTGCAAAGTGCTGCTATCAATGGCAGGCAGGTAAAATTTTTCAACGCCGGCAACTTCTGCTCTTTGAATCACTTGTTCTATATCTCCTTCAAATTCCTTAGAATATAAATGGCAATGTGTGTCTCTCAGTTTCATTGTTTATCGCTTAAAAATAAGGTGTGCTTCACCGTTGAAAGATTGGTTTCTTGGCGTTATTGCCTTCAAAGTACCGTAAAAACCACATCGTTTTATTAACATAAAAAATTAAAAATGTGCTTTTTTGAAATTACTTTTTTATTAATTAAAAAAGTGTTTTACCTTTAAACCAGTTTTCATAGGGTACGGATTAAAAACGGGCCAGGGTGTCTACCCAGGCCCAATTCATTTAACGACAGTTTGTTGCTCTTCTTAACGCAAATTTTTCTCAAAAAAACTTTCACTTAAGCGCTTCGAAATTATAGCCTTTACCTGCAAAAAAATTTAAAGTCTCTGGCAACGCAATCCTCATTCTTTCAAATGCTTTTTCGCTGTCATGAAAAACAATGATCGAACCTTGCTTTGTATTTCTCAGCACATTCAGCATGCATTGTTCTGCAGAAATTTTTGTATCAAAATCTGCACTGAGCACATCCCACATAATTATTTTAAAACCGGTTTTTTGCAGACATGCAATTTGAAATTTTTTTATCCTCCCATAAGGCGGACGAAAAAGATCGGAGTCAATATATTTTTTTGATTGTTCGATGTCATCGAAATATTTTTTATCATTCACTTTCCATCCATTCAAATGATTGTGTGTGTGATTGCCGACGCGATGACCTTCCTGCAAAATTCTTTTATAGATTTCAGGATATGCAGCTACATTTTTCCCAATGCAAAAAAAAGTAGCTTTTGCGTTGTATTTTTTTAATTCATCCAGCACAAAAGGTGTCGCTTCCGGATGTGGTCCGTCATCAAACGTGAGATAAAATTTTTTTTCCTGGGTTACAATATCCCAGATGCAGGAAGGATATATTTTTTTTAACAGCCATGGAGTTTTTACGAGATAGAACATGTTGCAAATTTCAGCAAATAGCGCAGCAAATCAATAGGTATTGATGTGAATGACATTTTTTTTATCGCGAAATATTTTCCCGTGTTTGCTCACGAATTCCTCCTGTGTTTTTTCATCAGTCAAAATCTTATCCATGTATTTTCTCACTTCATCGTTAAGCAACGAAACAGCATCGCCAAACAAAAGCGCTTCATCAATATATCCGCGCAAAAGCGCCTCTAACTGGCTGTTGAATAAATTCACTCCTGCGTATATATCGCTGCCGAGTATTTTGTTACCAGACACGCACACAAAACCAACAACGGAAGTATCGGTGGTCTTGAATTTTTGCAGGAAATAATTAAAATAATCATCCCCCGGAAGATTAAGCTCTTTCATCTTTTTTTTCTTCTTTGCCTCGGCTTCAGGTTCGCGCTGCGACAGGTACGCCAATGTTTTGCTATTAATATGCCCACGTTCTAATTGGTTGTCTATTTCTCTCCATATCTGCACCTGGTTTTTTGTGCTGTCGAGCACTTTCCTCAAGTGCGTGTTTGCAAAACCACTGTAAATAAATTCTTTTTCTTTGTCGCTCCATCTGTCTTCTTCCACACACATCACTGGTATGTATTGATCGTGTTTTGAAGGCTGAAGTATCGTGTCGCGCATCACCATTCTGTCTTGTCGCCCGCCGGCAACCAATTCGCCGGAATTCACATAAATAGGGCTGTCTGATTCATTATTAATACGAAGCCAATGCACATTTTCGGTAGAAGCAGTGCCACGTTCTGTGACTGTTACTATCCCATTTTTGATGGCGTTGCCAAGAGATATGACTTTAGGAATTCCAATGATGCCACCATCGCCTGTGTTCCTTTGTCTTATCGGAATTATTTTAAGATTTTTATAAGTGAAAGCACTGTCATAATCTACAAACAGCGTTTCGTAAGTTAGCTGAGCGCAAGCGACTGTTGCACTTAACAGAAGCAATATTGAAAACAGAAGTCTCATTAGTAAGAAGGGTATAAATGTAATAAAATAAACCCGAGAATGCTACTACCCTGCTGCTTTTCAAATCTTGTATATTTGCGGCTATGAACAAAAAAGTGAGGGTGCGTTTTGCGCCAAGCCCTACAGGCGGATTGCATATTGGCGGCGTTCGCACGGTGTTATATAACTATTTATTCGCCCGGCATCATGGGGGCGATTTCATTTTAAGGATCGAAGACACAGACCAAACGCGTTTTGTGCAGGGAGCTGAAGAATATATCTATGAAACGCTTAGCTGGTGCGGTTTAGAGCCTGATGAAGGCCCGAAGCATGGCGGCAGTTTCGGTCCTTACCGCCAAAGTGAAAGGAAAGAAAATTACCGCAAATATGCTGAGCAATTGGTGAACGAAGACAAAGCTTATTATGCGTTTGATACACCTGAAGAACTGGATGCAAAAAGAAAAACTGTTGCCAATTTTCAGTATAATATTTCATCAAGAACTGAGATGAAAAACTCTTTGACGCTCGATGAAAGTATTGTTAAAAAAATGCTTGCTGAAAATGTTCCGCATGTGATCAGGATTAAAATGAACGCAGATGAAGAAGTGAAATTTACAGACATGATCCGTGGTGAAGTTTCATTCAACACTTCTCAGGTGGATGATAAAGTTTTATTGAAAGCAGATGGGATGCCCACTTATCATCTGGCTGTTGTGGTGGATGATTATCTCATGCAAATCACTCATGCTTTTCGTGGAGAAGAATGGCTGCCGAGTGCACCGGTTCATATTTTATTATGGAAATATTTATTTGGCGAAGAGAATATGCCGCAATGGGCGCATCTTCCATTGATATTAAAACCTGATGGAAATGGCAAGCTTAGCAAGCGTGATGGTGAAAGGCTTGGCTTCCCGGTGTTCGCGATGGATTGGACAGACCCGAAAACGAATGAAAAAACAACAGGTTTTAAAGAAAGAGGATTTTTGCCGGAAGCATTTATCAATATGCTTGCATTATTAGGATGGAATGACGGAACTGAACAGGAAATTTTTTCTTTGCAAGAACTGATTGAAAAATTTTCGATGGAGCGTGTTCATAAGGGCGGCGCAAAATTTAATTATGAGAAAGCAAAATGGTTCAATCATGAATGGATAAAACAGTCCGCAGTCGGCAGTTTTCAGTTGGCACTGAGAAAGCTTCTTGGAGAGAGTGGCATTGTTGTTAATGACGAAAATAAATTTTTGAAAGTATTAGAATTAGTGAAAGACAGGTGCACATTACTGACTGATTTTGTTCAGCAATCTTCTTTCTTTTTTCAATCGCCAACAAACATTGATATTTCTCCTATCAAACCGAAATGGGATGAAAAGAAAAATCTTTTTTTTATGGAGCTGATCCGTGCTTATGAATTGATGAATTTATGGCGGCATGATGAACTTGAAAAAGAATTCAAAGAAATTGCCGCCGCCAATGAAATTAAAGCAGGCGATGTATTATTGCCATTTCGCATCATGCTGGTTGGCGGTAAATTCGGTCCCGGTGTTTTTGATATTGCATCTATTCTTGGAAAAGAAGAAACTATCAGCAGGATTAAACATTTGCTTCAATTATTATAAATCTATAAGGTTTCAAAAACCTTATAGGTTTTCAAAAGCCTGTTGTATCTTTCTGCAAATAAAATTTCATGCAAAAGCTCAACAGGCTTTTATTTTTTTTTGCTTTTATCAAATTTATTCTTCCCTTCTTATTGCAAAGTTCTTTTTACGAACCTCACCGCGATGAATTTTTATATCTCGCCGAAGGCAATCACATGGCATGGGGTTTTATGGAAGTGCCACCATTGCTTTCTGTTTTTGCATGGCTCACCAATCTATTTGGCGGCAGCATGTTCTGGATAAAATTCTGGCCTTCGTTGTTCGGTGCACTTAATTTCATTCTTACAGGAAAAATTATTATTTCTCTTGGCGGAAGATATTTTGCATTGTTGCTCGGATTTCTTCCATTTGTTACGGGTGCGTATTTGCGTGTTCATTATTTATTCCAGCCAAATTTTCTCGAGATATTTTTCTGGACATTGATTGCGTATAGCTGTATCCGTTATGTTCAAACGCAAAAAAATAAATGGCTCTATGTGTTAGGAATTGCTATAGGTTTCGGAATGCTGAGCAAATATTCTGTGCTGTTTTTTGCTGTTAGCGTAATAGGCGGGTTATTAATAACCGGCCACCGACAATTATTTACAAACAAACATTTTTATTATGCTGCAGCAATCGGCTTTCTCATTTTCCTTCCTAATCTCATCTGGCAATTTGTATATCATTTCCCGGTTGCTATTCACATGAGAAAACTACAGCGCACCCAACTGCAATATATCAGCCCGGCCAGTTTTTTAATCGACCAGTTTATGATGAATTTTGCCTGCGCATTTATATGGGTTGTCGGTTTAATTTGGACAGGGTTCTCGGCAAAAGCAAAATCATACAGGTTCATCGCGTGGGCTTATGTGCTTGTGATTGTATTGTTATTAT
Source organism: Puia sp. (assembly GCA_035295505.1). Lineage (GTDB taxonomy): Bacteria > Bacteroidota > Bacteroidia > Chitinophagales > Chitinophagaceae > Puia. Next base: position 47,192 of record DATGIX010000131.1, read on the forward strand.
TAGGTCATGGGAAAAATTATTATGCACTCGGTGCGTATCCTGTTTTGTTTGCCTTCGGCGCATATCAATTTGAACAACTTACTCTGAAACGCATTTATTTTCTACGTTATGTTTCTGTTGCATTCATTATTTTCATTGGTTACTATTCCATTCCTCTTTTATTACCTGTATTTGAACCAGTAAAGCTCGCCGCTTTTTACAGAGCAAAACACCTGGAAAAAACAGGTGCGCTAAAATGGGAAGATTTGAAAAATCATCCGTTGCCACAAGACTTCGCTGATATGATTGGATGGAAAACAATGGCAGAACAAACAGCAAAATTGTATAATAGTTTGCCTGAAGAAGAAAAAATGAAAACAGTTGTCAAGAGCGATAACTATGGCTTGTGTGGCGCTTTAAATTTTTATGGTAGCAAATTAGGATTACCGCAAGTGTATGGATATGATGCATCATTTCTGTTATGGATACCAGACACATTTAATGTAACGAATGTGATAACGGTTGGAGAAGAAATGCCTGATCCGAAAAGGGATCTTCTAAAATATTTCGAAAGTATTTCGGTAAAATACGAACTGAAAGATTCACTGGCGAGAGAAGATGGCAGCAAAATTCTTTTATGGTATCATTGCAACGCTGATACATTGAGCCGTTTTTTGAAAACCGAGATCGCAGAAAAGAAAAAAATCTTTTATAGTAATTGAATTGTAAATCTTCTTCTACTTTTGATGAAGATCGTTTGCTTAATTGCCCTTTATGAACAGACCGATTCGTGTTTTAGTTGCCAAAGTCGGGCTTGACGGCCATGACCGCGGCGCCAAAGTGATTGCTACTTCATTGCGTGATGCCGGCATGGAAGTGATTTATACAGGTCTTCGGCAAACTCCTGAAATGGTGGTGAACGCCGCATTACAGGAAGATGTAGATGCAATCGGCATCAGCATTCTGAGCGGGGCTCACATGACCGTTTTCCCGAAAATTATTCAGTTGATGAAAGAAAAAGAAATGGATGATGTGCTGCTGACCGGCGGCGGCATCATCCCGGAAGATGATATGAAACAACTGAACGAAATGGGCGTTGGAAAATTATTTGCTCCCGGAGCAACAACTACAGATATCGCCGAGTATATCAAAAGCTGGGTGAAAGATAATAGAAGTTTTTAAGTGACTAATATTAATCAAATTTCAGGTAGGCGTAACCGTTTCAATTTAGAAATAATCCTGATAGCAACAATTAGTGCCACACAAATCAACAGATCAATTTCTCTGGAAACGCCGGCTCTTAAAAGCAACACATAAATTATTCCGCCAATTAAACATATTGTTGCATAAAGCTCTCCTCTTTTCAAAAGGTCAGGAACTGTGTTGCTTAAAATATCTGCCAGTAAACCGCCGAATGTTGCTGATATAACACCCATCAGCACGGCATAGACACCATTCACCCCATGCTCAAAGCTTCTTTCAATGCCACCAACTGTGAACATGCCGATGCCGATGGCATCAGTGATAAAAAAAGTTCGCTTGAATTTTGAAATATTTTTCTTCACTAGAGAAACAATCACCACAGCACTTGCAACCAGCGAAAGAGCAATATTATCGTTCACCCAGTTTACAGGTTTGATGCCCAGCAATACATCTCTTATTGTGCCACCACCATACGCCGTAACAAATGCAAGAATGATGGCGCCAAAGATATCCATGTGAAATGTTCTCGCCTTAAGCGCCCCGGTAGCAGCAAATACAAATGTGCCGGTGTAAAGAATAATATCAACAACCTTCATGCTTGAAAGTTACTTAAAAACAAAATGCACATGCATTATCTTCGTTGAATAAAATTTTATTATGGCTTATCAAACTTTGCTCACTGAGCTTACAGATCATATTTTCATTATCACCATCAACCGCCCTGATAAATTAAATGCACTTAACAAAACAGTGATTGAAGAATTGGGCGATGCCATCAATGAGATTTATTATAACCAAGAAATAAAAGCCGCTATAATTACTGGCAGCGGAGCGAAAGCGTTTGTTGCAGGCGCAGACATCAGCGAGTTCACTTCGCTTGATGGCAAAGGCGGCAAAGCACTTGCGCGGAAAGGACAGGAAAATGTTTTTGATAAAATTGAAAACTCGCCGAAACCAATTGTTGCAGCCGTGAATGGGTTTGCGCTTGGTGGGGGCTGCGAACTTGCGATGGCTTGTCATTTTCGTTTAGCAAGTGATAATGCAAAATTCGGTCAGCCTGAAGTGAATTTGGGGTTGGTGCCCGGTTACGGTGGCACACAAAGGCTGACACAACTCATTGGCAAAGGAAAAGCAATGGAATTGACTCTTTCAGGGAATATGATTGATGCCAATGAAGCATTGAGATTGGGATTAGCAAATCATGTAACGACTCTGGAAAATTTATTACCAGAAACAAAAAAGATTTTGGAAACGATAAATAGTAAAGCCCCTCTTGCTATTGCCGAAGCCATCGCTCTTGTTAACCACGCTGCTTATGGAAAGGAAAAAGGATTGCAAAAAGAAATAGAATCATTTGGGAAATTATTTGATACGATAGATGCGAAAGAAGGCGCCAAAGCATTTCTTGAAAAAAGGAAAGCTAACTTTACCGGGAAATAAAATTTACTTTCTTGCTCACTGCTAACAGCTTAAAGCTCGCATTTCATTTCACTCATATCCATTTTGAAAAATAATCGTTTGCCCCTTTATTGTCGGCATTTCTGCAATATTATCATGCACTGAAACAGAAGAACGGTTTGCACCTTTTATCATCCATGTTTTGAATGGCAGTTTTATTTTTAGTATTCCGCCGTGCTCTGAAAAAATTTTCACTTCAGTAGCCACTCCATTTTCTTTTTTTGCACTGATCAAAAATGCTCCTTCCGCTCTTAATGTCTTAAATGAAACACTTTTCCATTCATCCGGAACAGCAGGGAAAATTTCAATCACATCATCATGATTTTGGAGAAGCAACTCATGTACTCCCTGCGCAAATGCAAAGTTTCCTTCGAGCGTGAAAGGGCGATATGTGAATGAAGAATATTGCCCACCCTTTTGATCACCATTCAAATGAAAACTATTTGGTGAACAAAAATTGCTTGCAAATATCTGCAATTGCTTTACTGCGCTGTCTGCTTCTTTAGCTCTTGCATATAAAGATGCCATCCAGCTAAACGAGTACCCACACCATTCACCGGTTCCATGCACTTCTATATTGTGCAAAGATTTCTTAATGATATCTGCATCATCATTATTATTAACATCAAGCAGGCACAATGGATAAATCGCCATATAAGGTGACATATGTCGATGCGAAACATTTAAGTTTTGTCCTTTTGCAATTGTTAGTCCGGTTTCATTAATATCAAAATAAGGAAGAAATTTCAGAGAAGAAATCCGCTTGCGTGTTGCAATAGTCGTATCAAATTCATTGATTTTATTTTTCACTTTGATGGTATATCTGCATAATGCCAAATCGTAATTAGTGAAACTATTGAACCATGCATCAATTCTGTTGTCATTAAATTCAGGGCTTGAGCTGAGCGGCAACTGATGCGTTTCTTTGTTGATCATGCTGAGTAAAAATTCCATCGCATCATTATAATATGGTTTCAGTTTGTTGTAGAAAAAATTTTTGTCCATGCTATATTTCCATTGCCAGTAAAAATGTTGCGCAAGCCAGCAAACGGTTGTCGGGCTAACAGAATATTGAATCCATCCACCCATTGGCTTGCCGCTGATGGTTGTTACACCGGGAACATTTAATCCATTCACTTCAAAACATTGTTTTGTCCATCGCTTATTTTCTTCTCTCGTCTTCCAAAGAAAATTAGTGTAGGATTGAGTCAGGTCAAGATGATTGCTCGCGTATCCAGGCCAATAACTTAATTGAGTATTCAGATCATTATGAATATCTCCTTTCCATGGCGGAAGATTTCCATTATCGGCAGTCCATATTGCCTGCAAAGAAATCGGTGGCGTATTGCTTCTTGCCACACAACCAAATTTGTACATCTCTAAATAATATTGCTTCTCAATCAACTTATCAGGAATAGAAATGGAAGATTGAGACCAGAAATTTTTCCACCATGCAATATGAGACAACCAGCCAGTTGGGTCTTTCGAAGCAGGATTCATTTCAGGCAACATAGCATGTTTATTGAAACCAATTGTCCATTCGCCAACAAAATTTGTTTCAGAAAATTTTTTCCATGTAACCAGCACTTCATAATAATTCCCGTTCCATGTTGGCTGGTGATACAAAATGCTGTTAGCTGTTTTGCTGATTGTTCCTTTTTTATATCCCAATCTCTCAAGCCCTTGTCCTTCCACACTGTTGCCTGTTGAATTATTTTTATCGGAACTATATCCGGGAATGATTAATGAAGGAATTAAATCACTGATAGAAAAACCTTTTTGGAGATTTTCAAAACCGAAATATCCGATTTGATTGGCTGCATGAATGTAATTGTGGAATAAAACGCCGTTTTCAAATTTCACAGTTGCCAATGCCTGCACAATATCTACTCCGCTTGATATAATCTTTCCGAATTTCTTCAAATCAAATTCAAGCGCAGCACCCGGAATTTTTGTAGGCGCTGGATATTTTTCATAAGGTTCATCGCCTAATTTTTGTACGGTATCGTATTGCCTTTTTTTTACTTGTTCAACAACCCATGGAAATTTCAACTTATCAATATCAGGCATCGGTCTGTCATCCCACAAATCAACCCTGTCTAAAGAAAGCCTCATCATATCATCTCTTTGCCAAATCAATGCACCAAGCCACCCATTGCCGATGGGAAGGCCTTCATCCCATCTTTTTGCAATCGAATCAAAAGCAAGATTATGTTCCGGTTTCGGTTGTGCAGCAACATTAGATAAAAAACAAACCATCACAATCGGAAAAAATAATCTTCTACTCATATTGCAGGTTATTTCTTTATTAGAGGTGCTTTTGATGTCACTGTATCATCAGGAGAAAAAGGCACATTATAGCCTCCTGAATCAACAATAGTTTTCGGAAACATCTTTTTTATTTCAGCCCAATCGTTTTTATTAATACCTGTTTGGAAAAGATAAAGCGATTGCAGGTTTTTCAAATCCTTCAATTGTGCTATTCCGGCTGCAGTAATTTTAGTGCCGACGATATTCAATGAACGTAGTTGTTTTAATTCTTTCAGATGAGCAATCCCAGTATCAGTAATATTTGTATGAGCCAATTGCAATTTGATAAGCTGATCGCATTGAGCCAAAATAGAAAGAGCGGAATCAGAGATTTTAGAGTTATTCAAATCCAGCCAGATCAATTGCTTTTTTAGAGGAAGCAATAACGAAATATCCTTGTCAGAAACAGTTGATGAAGTCACAAAATTTGCAAACAGATAATTATTATTTTGAGCTACAGCTTCAACAATTATTCCTTTCTCTCTGAGTTTTTGCAATGCAGTTTCATCAGCTTTCTCAACAGGTTTCTCAGGAACATCTGCATTGGGCTTTTTTTCTGCAGTTTCGTTTTGCAAAGCTGTTAATGCAGATTTTATTTTGTCTGCCTGCGGAATTTGCTTAACCTTTTTTGAAAAGCTTGCACCGTTATCAATCCACCATTTTAATAATGAAATTTCCCGTTCGGCAAGCTGAGGTTTTTCTTTAGGTGCCATGTGGTGCTCATCTTCACGAGGGAGCAGGACTCGTTTTATCAATTCACTCCCGGAAGATTTTCCGGCAATAATAACAACGCCATCTTTTCCACCTTTCATCATTGTAACGGAATCGTCTAACCGGAGTTTTCCTTTTTGTTTGTTTGACCCATGGCATGAATAACATTTCTCCTGAAAGATCGGTTTCACTACATCTTCATAAACCAATGCTTCCTGCACATTAACTATTGGCTTTCGTTTAAATGTTGTCGAACTGTCGTTACTAAAAATATTTTCCAGCGGCTGTGTCAGGTAATCGCTGCCATGCGTTAATGAACCACCAAGATGACCGGTAATGAAAATCAATGCAACCAGTAACAATGCCAGTGGCAATTGCCATTTGTGCAATGAATTTTTTCTCCTGAAATAATAAATCAAAATTGAAATTGCTGCAACGCCAATGCCCATCCATTGATGAATATTCACTGCATCTTCATCATAATCGCCTGTTTGAGAAAGTATATATCCTGTAATGCAGGATAAAATCGCAGATATCATTCCAAGCAATAAAATAATATTTATCGCCGGCTGCAAATGAGCATATTTATCTTTTCTCGATTGCCATAAGAACAAACAAGCAAGCAATAAAATGCCTATTGGAAGATGAACAAGAACAGGGTGAAGATGACCGAGAAGTTGAAGCATAGTTGATAGATACGAGTTACGAGATGCCGGATCTGATTTGTTTATCTTTTATTTTCAAGCTTGATAAAATATGAGTTGTAAAACAATGATGCTGTAGCCATATCCGTTATCTCGCATCTCCTGTCATTTACTACAAATATCTCTTCCTCAACAACTGCATCATGTGAACATTAATCGCCCATTGATCTGCAACAGGCTGAACAGTGTATGGCAGTGCAGGCATGTAATGTGGAGGACCGAATTCAGTTAAGATGGTTAATCGCTCGCCATTTTTTCTTTTTATTTCAACGACTTTATCCCACCAGGCAAAATGTGCTTTCACTGCATCATCCCATTCAGGTGCACGTGGGTCATTTACCTGCGGCCCTTCCTGATGACCAATACGCGCATGTATATGATCTACCCGTTGCAGAGCCATATTAACTGTTTCCTGTTGATCCTGTAACAAACTTTCATGAACATTGCACCAATGAGAAATGTCTAATGTGATTCTTAATCCAGGGATTTTCTCCATAAAATTTTTTGCAACCGGAGCTGAATATAATATTCTTGAGCGATGGGTTTCATGACAGATCTTTATTCCTGTTTGCTTTGAAAGCTGCATGGTATGCTCAATAAAATTTTTATTGTCATCAAAAGAAAAATAATCTTTCCCTGAGTGGCAATTGATATAAAGAGGTTTCTGCACAGTGTTGGTTGCAGCAGCATCAATCATTTTTGTGAATGAAGCAAAATTATCTTTGAAATTTGATTCATGACCTGCTGTGAGAAAACCCACTTCAAGATTATTTTTTTTCAGAGCGCTAAATAATTCATCCTGATCTTTTTTTTCAAGCGGCCACCATATTTCTATTCCATCATAACCATCATGTTTCGCTTTGGCGCAGTATTCATCAATTGTTCCCGGGAAGCCCCAGTTAGTAGCTAATATTTTCAATTCAAAATTGCTGCTCATATTAAAAGTAGGTTTGTTTGATAATGCGAACGTGTCTAATGAAGAAAGAAATAATGCTGTGCTTGCCGTTGTTGATGCCTGAATAAAATTTCTTCTTTTCATAAATTTATTTTCTCAACCTTAAACTCAGAGCCCGTTAACTCCAGTCAAACCGAACTTCTTTACCATCCAACTTCCATAAAGCAGGGCGATAATTGGTTATCCAATCCAAAGGCTCTGCAATTGGCTGCGGCTTTGCTGCTGCTTCAAAACTTTTTTTGATGAATTGTTTTTGCTCTTCGCCTACTGCGGCCGGCTGTGCTGAAATAAATAATGGCGCACTGCTTTCTGCAAGCAATTGCATCCATTGTTTGTTTTTTTCCCACGGCACTTTATTGGTAAGCCCGACACAATCGCCATCTGCTTCATAAAAAGTTTTGTGCTGCACCATCCGGAAACCAAGTGTGTTCACGCCCATTTTTCTGGTACGATCCCATTCCTGTCCGCTGGTATCGTCACCAATCCTATTCAGTTCAAACATTCCTGCAGATAGATGGCTCATGGTATTGCAACCGATGATATATATGTCGCCTGCGCCTTCGCGTATGGCTTTGTACAAATTCAGAATAATTTCTGCATTGGTTTTTGTGTTGTCATTGAAATGCCAGTTAGGTTCTGTCAGATCATCTTTCATTTCAAAGCCCCATCTTGCAAAAATGTCGTAGGTTGTATAATCGTGCTTTACCATTTCATAACCCCAATGCTTATACGTAATTAAGTAATTTTTTACCCGCTCAATATTTTCTTCTATTGTGGGATCAAGAAAAGGGTTTTTAGGATCATTGCGGTTTTTGATAGATGGCATCAATAGATTTGGCTTTTCATTCTGGTCGGCACATAAAACTCTTGTCCATAAACCGGGCCGCATTCCTAATTGTTTTATCTGCTCAGCCAGCTTAGACATGTCACCAAATTTATTATTAGGAGCTTCGCAAACTTCACCTGCAGCCCAGCCTTCATCAATCACTGAAAAAGGTTTGTTGGATGTGCTCGTGATTAATGGCGCCATCAATGAAGTATGCTGAAGAATAAGTTCTGCTGAATTATGTCCATAAGCAAAATACCAATCGTTGATACCATAAACAGGTTGAGCAACTTTGCGCGGATTATCGCACATCATTTTGCAAAAGCGCCGCACTGTTGCAAAAACATTTTCACTGCTCTCATTTTTTGTAGTAATAATATCCGCAGCATGTAATGTTCTGTTTTTTAGTTGAACACCATCACCACCGGATTTAGTATCCATTGATAAACTCAATACATCGCCATTTGTTTCCCAATAACAAATCGAATTACAACCTGTTTTCACACCAAAACAATTCGTTTCTTTATCATCATGCGCTATCACATACCATGGCATTTTTGCTTTTTGGCTAAGTGGTTCCCATTGAACATCACCATAAGTTCTTTCCCAATGGTCGCCGAGCAATTGAGCAGTTTTTGATATCGGATATTTCCAGGAAAGCTTTACTGTTTTTAATGCAAGTGTTGGAGATAGGACATGTACAGAAATCAAATTACTAACCTGTTTCAATTTCACTTCTGCATCATTATATTTCCACGATGATTGTGCTGATGATTTCATTTCATGCCATCCGTCATTCGTTAAAATGGAAACTGCATCAGGCAATTTGATGCTGTAATTTTTTTTCCCTTCTGCTCTGATATAATCTGCGATCAATAAACTTCCAAGAGATGCTCCTGATAAGCGGATAAAATTTCTGCGTTGCAATGTAGTTATTGGTTTATTATATGATTAAGCAATGATTTCGTTGAGCACTTTTCCGCTCACATCAGTTAGCCTGAATGGCCGGCCTTGAGATTCATAAGTAAATTTTTCATGGTCAAACCCAAGCTGGTTAAGGATGGTAGCTTGTATATCAAAAGCTTCCACCTTTCCGCTCACAATACTATATCCGATTTCATCTGTTTCACCATAAGACGAGCCCCCTTTTATTCCACCGCCTGCCATCCACATACTAAATGCTTCTCCATGATGATCTCTTCCTTTGAAAGGCATTTGTTTTCCTTCGCGATTTTCCTGCATCGGCGTTCTGCCAAATTCAGCTCCCCAGATCACTAAAGTTTCGTCCAATAATCCGCGTTGTTTTAAATCTAATAATAATGCAGTAACAGGCCTGTCCACTTTTCTGCATTTATTGATCAAACCAATATCAACTGCATTTTTTGCCGAATCACCATGCGCGTCCCAGCCCCAATCGAACAACTGCACAAAGCGTACACCTTTCTCAACTAATTTTCTCGCAAGTAAAACATTGTTGGCAAAACTTGCTTCACCTGGTTTGGTACCATACATCTCATGAATATAATCGGGCTCATCATTGATGTTCATCACTTCAGGAACTGATATCTGCATCTTATACGCCATCTCGTATTGAGAGATACGCGAAAGAATTTCCGGGTCTTTATATTCTCCGTACTCTTCATGATTTATTTTGTTGATGGCATCTATAGAAGCTTTCCTGATATCGCGATCCATACCATTCGGATCTTTGATAAACAATACAGGGTCACCTTCGCTTCTGCATTGCACGCCTTGATATACACTTGGCAAAAAACCACTTCCCCACACACTTTTTCCTGCATCAGGGTTGTTGCCGCCAGACGTAAGCACCACAAAGCCGGGAAGGTCCTGATTCTCGGATCCCAATCCATAAGTAACCCATGAACCAATGCTCGGTCTTCCCAATCTTGGCGAACCAGTATGCATTAATAATTGTGCAGGCGCATGATTGAACTGATCAGTGGTCACTGCATTGAGCATTGCAATTTCATCAACCACTGTTGACAGGTGCGGAAGATTATCAGACAGCCATATCCCGCTTTGTCCATGTCTTTTGAATTTTGCCTGTGGGCCAAGCATTTTCGGAACGCCGCGAATGAATGCAAATCTTTTTCCTTCCAATAATGAAGGCGGACAGCTTTGCCCGTCTAATTTGGCAAGCTCAGGTTTATAGCTGAACATCTCCAGTTGTGATGGCGCACCAGCCATGTGTAAATAAATAACTGATTTGGCTTTGCCCGGGAACATCGGCGCTTTTGGCATCAGCGGATGTGCAGGGTCAAAAATCGTTTGTGCATAACCGTTAGATGTGCCGAATTTGCACCCACCGATTAGTGAGCCCAATGCAAGAGCACCGAGACCCATTGCGCTCTCTTTCAAAAAATGGCGGCGCGTTAAAAATTGAAGTCTTCTTTCATTTGCTTCATTCACCAGCCGTTGATTATTTAATTCGTCTCTGGTCATAATTATTAGTCTGAACTATGATTTTATCCTTGTTGTTCTGATTCTTCTGATATTTAGAATATCTAGTTAATCAGATAAATCAGGCCAAAATCGTGGTTAATTCTTACTTACCCATTCATCCAAATTCAGCATCGCATTTGCAACAACAACCAAAGCTGCTGTTTCAGGATTATTATGTTCATCCATCTGTCCTGTCATTTCGCAAGTGTTGTCTTTATCGTTTTTAAATTTGGAATATGATTCGTTGTATAATTCAACCAACGCTTTTAACCTGTTATCAGAAATTGGTTTGAGCATCATTTTTTCATAGCCTTTTTTAATTTGATTGCTTACTTCTTTACCACCCAATTTCTGCATTGTAAAAGCAAAATGCCGCGACATAACAAGATAGGCTGAATCATTTAATGTAGTTAATGCCTGCAATGGTGTGTTTGTTCTTATCCTTCTTGTAATGCAAACTTCTCTGGCACCCCCATCAAATGTAATCATAGAAGGATATGGCGCAGTCCTTTTCCAAAAAGTATAAACAGCTCTGCGAAATTGATTTTCTCCTTCGCTCAATTTCCAGCTTTCATCATTGTACGGCGAACGCCATATTCCTTCCGGTTGAAATGGCATCACGCTTTTTCCATACATTTTATTGCTGAGCACGTTGCTTACAGACAACGCCTGATCTCTTAATTGTTCTGCAGACAAACGAACTCTTGATGCTCTTGCATAAAATTTATTATTCGGATCTTTTTTTAATAATTCTTCCGTTGTTTTTGAGTCTTCTCTGTATGTTGCTGACATCACAATTTCTTTCAGCACTTTTTTTATGCTCCAATTAAAGTCATTCATGAACTGCCATGACAAATGATCAAGCAATTCTTTATGTGTTGGAGGAATTCCCTGCGTGCCTAAATCTTCCAGCGTTTCTGCCAAACCAAAACCAAAGAGCTGTTCCCACAAGCGGTTGACCATTGTTCTTGCAACCAACGGATTTTTTTTATCTGTCAGCCACATTGCCAAACCTAATCTGTTCTTTGGTGCATTTGCTGGCATCGGGTTCATCGTGTGCGGAACATCGGGCGTAACAACATCTCCTTTCACCAGCCAATTCCCTCTTTCAAAAATATTTGATGCGCGAAATTGCTCATTGTTGTTCTCAATCATCACAGGCGTTGTTTCCACTTTTGCATCCATCAAATCATTGAAGTGTTTATATGCCGAATCAAAACCAGGTTTCCCTTCACCGGGGAAATGCTGGCCGAATTGAAACCAATCAAACATAATACCTGTTTCAAGTGCATTTTTTATAGCAGGGCTGTAGTACTTAAAATATAAACTATGTTTTCCGGAGATGTGAGGAATCTGAAGCGTTATAACTTTCCATTTGTCTTTTGTAGTATCGAGGGAAACTGAATTTAATAATTGACCATTCAGGCTATCGAGGTAAACAAAGTATTTGCCGTTTTTAAAACCCATATAACGGAATATCATCTCATCTTTATTATCAAAGACAACATTTTTCAGCCTACAGTTTCCGTTATTGCGCAAACCTGCAAACATGTTGCCAATCAAATCGGCATCCACAAACTGATCGCATTGTAAAGAGTTAATAGTGGGCTGCCATGTTTTAAGAAATGTATAATATTCTTTTGCTTTTTGTTCTGATGCATTTTTTTTAATCCATTCAATCAGTTGAATCAGCTTTAAACTGTCAGCATTGTTATATTGGCGCAATAATGGATAATCTGCTTCCGTATCTTCATCACGGCTGTTATTAAAAAAAGCCATGAACTTATAATATTCTTCATGCCTGAAAGGATCGTAAGGATGGCTATGACACTGAACACAATTAAAAGTCGTTCCCATTAATGCGCTCCATGTTGTGTTCACTCTGTCGAGCACAGCGGCAGTCCTGAATTCTTCATTATCCGTTCCGCCTTCATCGTTGGTCATCGTGTTTCTATGGAAAGCAGTAGCAATATATTTATCATCGCTCGGGTCTTTCATTAAATCACCCGCAATCTGTTCAGTTAAAAAAACATCATAAGGTTTGTCGGCATTAAAAGAGTTGATTAGCCAATCTCGATATTTCCAGATATTGCGCCCACGGTCTGCTTCATATCCTTTTGTGTCAGCATAACGTGCAAGATCAAGCCAGAGTGATGCCCACTTTTCTCCGTAGCGTGGTGATGCAAGCAATGAATCAATCAATGTTTCATAAGCTGCATCGCTTTTATCATTCAAAAATTTCTGCGCAATATTTTCAGGCACAGGCATTCCGATCAAATCCAGGCTTGCTCTTCTTAATAATGTTGGCTTGTCTGCTTCAGGTGAGTGAGGTAATTTTTGCTCCTTTAATTTTTCATTGATGAAATTGTCGATATCATTTTTTGCCCAATCAGGTTTTGAAGGAACATCAACAGGCTTCACAGGAACATAAGCCCAATGGTCGCCCCATTGTGCACCTTCTTTGATCCATCTTCTTAAAATATTGATCTCATCTTTCGATAGTGCTTCATGTTTGTAAGGCATTCTTTCTTCAGGATCTTTCAGGGTTAATCTTCTGATCATTTCACTATGATCCGGATCGCCTGGAATGATTGCAAATTTTCCTGATTCTGTTTTTGCCAAAGCTTCCGAACGGAACAGCACACTGAACCCTCCTTTACTACGAACACCACCATGACAAGTGATGCATTTCTTATTTAAGATGGGCTTGACTTGCGAGCTGAAATCTATTGCTTGCCTGCGCATGCTGAAGGTGAAAAGCAAAACAGCTATAAGGATAATTGAGAGAACAAGCCACCATTTTTTATTTAACAGAAGAGCCGCCATGAACAAGCAATTAATAAGTGTCTAAGTTACAGTTTTTTGTTCGAGATTTTGACATCGTCTGTAGCAAAACAATATTATATATACCTGTTCTGAAAAATGGCTAAGTATAGTGTAAAAACATATCATAATTCTGAAACCACCTGATAAATCAAAAAGGCTTTTAAGATTTATTTTTCTATTAAGCTTTCATCAATCAAGTAAACAGCAGCTCCGCTGAGTATTGGGTTTGATCTTGAATCATTAATAATAATATCAAATCCATCAGCTTCCACTGCATCAAAAGTCAAAATACGTTTTCTTCCAATGGTTGTTCCTTCTATTTCTTTAACCGTTTCATTTCCTTTTTTAAATGTAACAGAGAATTTCTTCACTCTTTGTCCAAATTGAACAAGCTCACTGATAACAACACAATTAATTTTTTTACCTGAAATAAAACCAACACTATATTTTTCCTTGGACACTGGCGAAGATTTCATAGAAATGCCGGTAAAAACTCTGCTGGTCACAGGTTTTCCAAAACTTTCATTACGCAATTTTTTAAAACCAACAAGCGCAGCAGAATCATGTTCATTAATCAAGCCTCTTCTGTCTGGGGGAACATTCAATAATAATGAAGCGCCTCTTCCAACGGATTTCAAATACAGGTCAAACAATTGTTCGGGAGTTTTTACTTTTTCATCTTCCTGCTGATGATAGAACCATCCTGGCCTGATGCTCACATCACATTCAGCGGGAATCCAAACTTTACCATTTTCATTTCCTGCATTGAGCGTATCAGTTGAAGGAGCACCTGCTCCACGTGTAAAGCCTGCAGTGTCCAGCATATTCCAGTTAGTTTTTCCTGCAATACCGTTTTCATTTCCTACCCAACGAATGTCAGGACCAATATCACTGAACACAACAGTATTTGGTGCAATAGTGCGCATTGTTTTTTCGAAACGCGCAAAATCATACACTTGTTTTTTTCCATTCGGTCCTTCGCCATTTGCGCCATCCCACCAGAATTCAAAAAATGGCCCATAGTTTTTGACTATTTCTTTCATCATATTTACATACACATCGTTATATGCATCGGTTCCATACGCCGGATGGTTTCTGTCCCATGGCGACAAATACACGCCCATCTTCAATCCATATTCATCGCAGGCTTTGCACAATTCACGCAGCACATCTCCTTTTCCGTTTTTCCATTTGCTCTGTGCAACAGTATGCGTTGAATATTTGCTTGGCCACAAACAAAAACCATCATGATGTTTTGCGGTAATAATAATTCCTTTTGCACCCGCAGCTTTTGCAACACGGCACCACTGGCGGCAATCTAAATTCGTTGGGTTAAACACTTCTTCATGCTCTGTGCCTTTTCCCCATTCCAGATCTGTAAATGTGTTTGGCCCAAAATGCACGAACATATAAAACTCCATGTTGCTGTGCTGTAATTGTCTCGCAGCCGGAAGTGGAGGCAAAGGTTTAATTGTTTGTGCCTGCATAGAAATCGCAACAATACAAAAACATAAAAAAGCAAAACATTTATTTCTCATACATCAGGATTTTAGAAATGGGATATACATCTCCGTTATACAATATAGGGCAACATTAGATTTGAAATTTTTCTTTTTAGTCACCTGCATCAACCCTTGATTAGACTTTGCTTGCGTCGCACTCTTCAACATTTATACTCCTATTTATCTTCAGGCTACTCCGCTTTTTTTAAAATAATATCAAAAATTGTTTATTCGCAATTTCAAAAGCACGAAGCATGCCTACGGCACACAAAAAAAACCTCTCTACATTTTTTCTACCGACGAGTTGTTCCTACGGAACAATTCACATATTCAAACTGCAACCGATATCGATATCCCAACAATACTATAATCTCAAAAATGCAGGTTCAGACAATCAGACAACTCCTCCCATAAAAGGATCGCTTGAAGATGGATTACCGGCTTCAACATGTCCAGCATATCTTCTTTCAAAAATATCATTTCCTTTTACGCGAATGCTGAAATCATACCATGAAGAGCTCTTGCTGAGATCAAGAACTATTTTTTGTTCCTGGTTAGGAGCAATTGCTTTTATAACAGCAGGATTTTTATAAGCATTGTCTTTTATTTCTATTGTTAAGGCAGATGCATCATTATTTTTTATACTCAGCTCCACATTTCCAGTCAGTTTTTTTGCTCCATGATAATTGCACGCAACATCAATGCCTGGCTGATTTGCATCACCTTTGAATTCCCTGAAAAAACCATTTGGTCCATACAATCTTAGCTGATAAACATTGTCCGCAAAATCATTCAGCTTCCATGAATCTTTCAAACTATCTCCGGCAATAACAGCATAGGATGAAAATTTTTCTCCTGCATAAATATTAAATGGTGAGCCAGCAGATTTTTCTTTGAACACTGCATTACCGGCTTTCATTTCAACAGCAAAAGATTTCTTGTCATCACTTAATTTCCCTTCTGCGTATAATTCATAAGGCAATGCACACGCGGAACGAATTCCTTTTTCCTGTTTAGGAAAATAAGGCGAGAAATAGGGATCGTTATTGATCTGCCCGATTTCTTCTTTCGTTAATTTTTTAAAATTGCTCGGAACGTTTTTGAATTTTGCTTTATGAATACCTTCTATAAAAACATCTTTCGCAAGAAATGGAAGTGTATCAATTTTCTCTCCTTTATTCTGCCTGAAAACAGATGTCAAATCTCCACAAACCGTGCGACGCCATTTTGTAATATTTGTTTCTTCAATATTCTTCCTAAATTTTTTGTTCAGAAATTTTTCAAGGAATTGTAACGTTGATGTATGATCGAAAACCTGCGAGTTCACCCAGCCACCACGCGACCATGGTGAAGCAATTACTAACGGTACCCTATAACCGAGGCCGATTGATCCTGGTGAATCATTCTCTGCCTGAACATGTTCAGTAACAGTATCAATTCCTTCAGAAACCTTGCCCGATGCAGGGTTGCGCGAATCCGGTGCAACAAATGGCGGAACGTGATCGAAGTAACCGTCGTTTTCG
>DATGIX010000132.1:0-24217 GCA_035295505.1 Puia sp.
ATTGTTGCTGAGCTTTGTCATAGTCGGTAAAATAAGTGTAATTGCTCACGAGATAATAATTGCCGGAAATTTTTAAGTGCAACGGCTGTTGTTCAAGTGAAGCAAAAATGTTTGTTGTATTTTCTTTTGACAAACTTGATGGATAGACATAACTAAAACTGCTTTCGCGATTGAAAAGATATGATGGAGTTCTGTTCACGTTTTGAAAGCCTACCTGAAGGAAACCAATTTGTTTGCTGATAAATCTTCTCAAACTGATATAAGCATTGTAATCTCCAGCATTTAAGCCATTAATATAAAGTTTTCCATTTGCTTCAATATCCCACTTTTGATTGCGTGTTTTATTTCTGTATTCACCATGCAAAAACAAATTGTAGAATGAATGGCTGCTGCTATCAAATTCTCCACCAAGGTTTTCAAGTGTGATACCTGCTTTAATAAATTGCTGTGCGTTTTTTGCATCAGGGAATTGATATAAAGAGAAGTCGTTGATCATCGCTCTCCATGAATCTTTTTTATTGATAGTGTCTGATGGGATGGAAGAGATGATACGATAAGGTGAGCCTAATAAAATATTATAATGCTCCATGTAGTAGGCTGAGTCATGAGGAGAATTATCATCAAAAAAATTATAGCTGTAAGTTTTATATTGAATAGTATGTTCAGCACGGAATTTTGGATAAAATAAAGGAATAACACTGGTGTCTGTAACGATTGAATCCTTTTTCCCAATAATATCATATTGTTGCCTGAACAAAAAAGTGCTATTTGTATACTTGGTCGCAGTCGTAAAACTTTTTGAAAAGAACGCATTTGATGGTCCTTGTATTCCGCCAATCCATGTATCGGCTGTGGTGCGGTCAGTATATGAATTGGAATCAAGCTGTGCAATATTCTGTAAGCCGCCGTTTTCTGAAGATGCCAATTTGTTTGCGACCAAAATGAAAAAAGACTGGTAACGTTTGTTGTTGGAGTGGTACCAAGAATGAACACGATAATTATTATGATTCGTATTTTGATTGTTGAAAGTGCCTTGCGAATTCAGCAAACGATATTGAAAGCCCCAATTCCAGTTCTGATTGATATTTTGCGTGAAAGTGACACCAATCATTTGCTCTGCTTTGCTCCCCAACATATACGTAAGCTCTGCATAAGGTCTCGTTGTTGTATAAAACTTCGTTTCTTCTGGTTTGTAAGTGTAAACATCATAAGCATGGAAACCGGGATCCCAGCCCGATTCCATATGACCAGTGAAAAATAAATTGTTTGCAGCGTTGCCTGCATTGCCGAGGTACACATAGTTCCATGGAACAGGAAATCTTTTTGTGAAATCAAAAAGAGAAGAATCTATTTTTCTAAGCCTGCTTGAATCGAGATACCGAAAATTGATCGTGATGGAATCTTCGAGCCCCGTGCGGTGTGTTAATGTAGTATCCTTGCCTTTTGAACCACCGCCACCGCCTCCGATAGATTTAAATCTTGATAGAGGGTCTTGTGCGAATGAAGAAAGTGTTGCAAAGCATGTGCAAAATAATATACCGGCTATTATGATTTTTCTTTTATTCACAATATTGAAAATGCCGGGCAAATTAATCATTAACCTTTTGATGGTGGTTATAAGATAAGTTAATATTAGAGTTCAGTAATCAATTGCTTAAAGATAGCTGTGAGCTTGGGTTCTGCCGCAGCTGCTGCCTGCAACACTTCTTCATGCGTGATCGTATTTTCTTCTTCACGGATACCGATATCTGTAATTACGCTCATCGCAAAAACTTGTAAGCCTGCATGCACCGCAGCAACCACTTCCTGCACAGTGCTCATTCCAACCGCATCGCCGCCTGCGATGTGCAATAGCTTATATTCTGCTCTTGTTTCAAATGTCGGGCCGGTGACGCCTGCATACACTCCTTCTTTAATTTCTATCCCAAAATCTGAAGCAATTTTTTTTGCTTTGATAATAAGCTCTTTGCTGTAAGGTTCGCTCATATCCGGAAATCGTACACCAATTTCATCCTCATTTTTTCCCAGCAAAGGGTTTACTGTAAATAGGCTGATATGATCTTTGATGATCATCAGGTCGCCTATTTTAAATGAAGTATTCATTCCTCCTGCGGCATTCGAGATTAATATAGTCTTAACTCCTAAGAACTTCATCAACCTGATGGGAAAAACAACTTGTTGTGCCGAGTATCCTTCATAATAATGAAACCTTCCCGACATGGCAACTACATTTATGCCATTTAGTTTGCCAAACACTAATTTCCCATTATGCCCTGCAACTGTGGAAACAGGAAAATGAGGAATGTCTTTGTATGAAATTTCTTTTTCAATTTCAATTTCGGCTGAAAGATTCCCTAAGCCACTTCCAAGCACGATGCCAACATCGGGTTTATTCGGATAAATGCCTTTAATAAAATCTGCTGTTTCTTTTAACTGATCGATAGTTCTGTTGTTCATCCTTGTATGTTTGAAAGGAAATAAATTATCAAGGTCTGCAAATATAAGAAAAGCAAAGTGCAGCGTTTATAAGAGCTGATTCGCAAAAACCCATGATAAATATTATTTTTACCGATAGCGCAAATATTGCATACAGATGAATAATATGTTTAAAAGATTTGGTTTTGTTTTTTTATTAATCACTTTGTTGAAACAAAACGGGATAGCTCAATTGTGCACAGGAAGTTTGGGTGATCCTGTAGTGAAAATAACATTTGGAGCAGGTGCTAACCCGGGGCCGTCAACTGTGGCAGCAACTACTTCTTATCAATATGTAGCAAACCAATGCCCGAATGATGGCCAATATACAATTGCGAACAGCACTTCCGGATGTTTTGGAAATACATGGCAAACAGTAACCCACGATCACACGGGAGATCCTAATGGATATTTCATGCTCATTAATGCATCTTTTGCGCCAAGCGATTTTTATGTGGGAACAATAAATGGGCTTTGTGCGAATACTACTTATGAATTTGCAGCATGGATCATGAATGTGCTGGTTTCAAACGCCTGTGGAGGAAATGGGATAAAGCCCAACGTTACTTTTAGCATTGAAACAACATCTGGCACTGTTCTCGGATCATATAATACAAGCGATATTCCATCAACTTCTGCAGGTCAATGGACGCAATATGGCTTTTATTTTACAACAACGGCAAGTGATGATCAGGTTGTGCTTCGCATGAAAAATAATGCGCCTGGCGGCTGTGGCAACGACCTTGCTTTGGATGATATTACCTTTCGCCCATGCGGGCCTTTAGTTACCTCAACTATTTCCGGGAGCAATGGGTTGGATACTGTGAATGTTTGTCAGTTTGATAATACGGTTTTCAATTTTGACGGAACGATTTCATCAGGATATAATTCCCCATTATATCAATGGCAGCTCAGCACCGACACAGGAAAAACCTGGACGGATATTCATGGCGCAACGACAACTTCTTATGTGCGCACTCCAACAACGACACCGGGAATCTATGAATACAGATTAAATGTGGCTGATGGTAATAATATCAGTTTGCCTTCCTGCCGCATTTCTTCTAATATACTAACGGTGATGGTTAGCCCAAAACCAGTTCCGGCAGCTTCTGTGAACAATCCTTTATGTGATGGAGATACAATAGCGCTCTCGGCATCGACCGGAGTAACTTATAACTGGTCGGGGCCTGATAATTTTTCTCAAACCATCACTAATGGCACTTCTCCTTCAGTGATTAATATTCTGAATGCATCATCTGCAAACAATGGAAAATATTATGTGACTGTTACAAATTCGGGAGGTTGTGTCAATAGTGATTCGGTTATTGTTCAGGTTAATCCAAACCCAATTGCAAGTGCCGGAAGTAATATATCCATCTGCAAAGGAAATTCTACTATTTTACAGGCAAGCGGAGGTGTGAAATATATCTGGTCGCCTTCTGTCGGGCTTTCTTCCACAAACATCGCAAACCCTCAAGCTAATCCTGATACAACAATAATTTATCAAGTAAAGGTTATTAATCAATTTGAATGTGCAGACACGTCATCCGTAACCGTGACCGTGCTGATAACGCCGATTGCAAATGCAGGACCTGACAAGAAAATCATGGAAGGGCAATCAGTAACGCTTAATGGAACAGCTAACACATCAGACATAATCATTTCATGGACACCTGTCACTAACATTGACAACCCTTCTGCATTGCAACCTGTGGTTAATCCCGATGAAGATATTACTTATACATTAACCTTAACATCAACGATTGGATGCGGCATTTCATCTGATGATGTTTTTGTTCGGGTGCTGAAAAAAGTTACTGTGCCGAATGCATTCTCACCCAATGGCGATGGTATCAATGATGTATGGAATATCAAAAACCTGATCACTTACCCGGAATCACAAATACAGGTGTTTAACCGATATGGTCAAGTTGTGTTTGAAGCTAACGGATATGCACAACCGTGGGATGGTAAATACAAAGGCAGCCATTTACCAGGCGGCACTTATTATTATGTTATTGATTTAAAAAATGATTTGCCTAAACTAAGCGGATGGGTTTTCATTGTATATTGACCTCTTCTTAAGTTGAGAAACATTCTTCGAGATAAGGTTCGAAAACTTCAACTCAAAAACTAAAAACTGTTTCCTATCTTAGCCAAAATTTTATTTGTATGAACCTTCATGAATATCAGGCAAAAGAATTGCTCAAAAAATATAATGTTCCCGTACAGGAAGGAATTCCGGTGGATAGCGCAGGTGCAGCAGAAGAAGCGTATAAAAATTTAAAAGTTCAGTTCGGGAATAGTTTTGCAGTTGTGAAGGCGCAGATACATGCAGGTGGCCGTGGAAAAGGGAAAATAAAAGGAACAGAGCAACGCGGTGTTGCTGTGGGAAAAAGCTCGGAAGACATCAAACAAATTGCATCAAATCTTTTAGGCGGAACATTGGTCACTATTCAAACAGGCGCTGCTGGGAAAGTTGTAAACAAAGTACTGGTTGCTCAGGATGTTTATTATCCTGGTGCAAATCCTGTGAAGGAATTTTATCTTTCTATTTTGCTCGATAGAACAAAAGGACAGAATGTTTTTATGTATAGCACGGAAGGCGGCATGGACATTGAGGAAGTTGCACATAAAACTCCTGATAAAATCTTCAAGGAATGGGTGCATCCCGGTGGTGGATTACAGCCTTTTCAGGCTAGAAAGATTTCATTCAATTTAGGATTGAGTGGCGAAGCATTTAAGAATTGTGTGAAGTTTGTTACCAATTTATACAATGCTTATGTTGGTCTTGATTGTTCAATGCTTGAAATAAATCCTTTGTTCAAAACAAGCGATGAAAAAATAATTGCTGTTGATTGCAAAATGAACCTGGATGATAATGCATTGATGCGCCACGCAGATCTGGAAGCGCTTCGCGATATTAGCGAAGAAGATCCGACTGAAGTGGAAGCCGGAAAATATAATTTGAATTTTGTGAAGCTGGATGGCAATGTTGGCTGCATGGTGAATGGCGCAGGTCTTGCAATGGCAACAATGGATATGATTAAGCTGAGTGGCGGCGAACCTGCAAATTTCTTAGATGTTGGTGGAACTGCAAACGCTCAGACAGTTGAAGCTGGCTTCCGCATTATTCTCAAAGACCCGAAAGTAAAAGCGATACTTATTAATATTTTCGGAGGCATAGTTCGTTGTGACCGCGTTGCGCAAGGCGTGATTGATGCATATAAAAGCATGGGAAATATCACAGTGCCAATCATAGTTCGCCTTCAGGGAACAAATGCAACCGAAGCTAAAAAATTGATTGATGAAAGCGGATTGAAAGTCCAATCTGCCATATTGCTTAGTGAAGCTGCGGCATTAGTAAACAAAGCAGTTGCTTAGAAGCATCTATAAAAATACATAAGAAAGCCCCATAGATGTTTATGGGGCTTTCTTATGTGCGATATAAAAAATTGGTTTAATTATCTTTTAATACATCATCAAGCTTAACGCCTATAATTTTTTCCAAATCAATTTTTGTGACGTTGAGATTTCTTTGCAGGTCCAGTTTTGAAACCTGTTCAGTTGCCCAGCTTTTGTACGCTTTGCTATAGTCATCTGCTTTGATGGTGTTCTGCTTGTAGCCTTGCTCTGCTATCTGGTAGGTTGTAAAAGCATCTTGTGTAATTTGAATCTGTAGCTCCAGTTTTTGTTTTGCTAATAAATAGTCCTCATATTTTGTGAGAACATCTGCCCTGATCTGGCGATATTTATCATTCTTGCTTGCTTGTGCAATCAGATAGTTTTCTTTCGCGATTTTTATATTATTAGGTACTCTTGTAAAAATGTCAAAAGGTATGGTAAGCCCAAAATTGTATTTTGGATAATAACTCTGATTCGCAACCTTGCTCACCGTGGTTCCTGTAGTAATGGTAGTATAGCCGGCGCTGCTGGGATTAATTGTATATTCATTAACGTTGCCTTGAGCGCTTATGGCTGCCAGCCAGCTCCCTTTTGCAAGGCGAACCTGATATTCTGCAACATTAGCCAGCCTGTCGCTGATTTCATAAGCCGGATTATTCATTGCTAATTGAACCAGTTTTTCGCGTATGTTATAATTTCTGAGCGTGTCAGTCAGACTATAATTCGATGTTGTATTATATTGTTTTGGCGGGTTCACCTGAGCGTTGACAATATTTCCAATCAATAAAAAAACTATACAGCATTTTTTCATAAAAGAGTTGTGAGTATTTGATTAATTTATTTCTTCATTATCTAAGTCTGGCAATTTTATTAAAAATACTAAAGATCCCAAATAAGACAGGATCTGCGGGAATGGCCCAAGAGCAAACTGTGAATATTGGCCAACCATCAATGAAAATATCAATACAATTAAAGCAATGCTATGATTTACCAATTCAGGATTTTTTGCACGGTAAAAATTATGCAGCACATGACTGATGATCATAAAATAGGTTACCAACAAAATGATCAAACCTAACCAGCCTTGTTCTGCAAGCGTTTTCATGTATCCGCTGTCAGGCTGAAAGTCTACCAAAAAATGCCCGGGATTGTATTTAGGGCCTTCGATCCCACAGGTAAAAATTCCGCCACCCATCGGGTGTTGATATAAATAAGGCTGAACCTGATGTCTGTTATATTCCCTTACTGCTGCGGACATGTCTTTATTTCCCTGAAATGTGGTACGGATACGCCCGATTGCAGGTGGCGAATAGGGCATTACCATCAGCACAACAAACGCAACCACTGCTGTTACTAAAAAAATCAAAGTGCGTTTTTCATAAATAGTAGCAATGCTATAAAAAGCAATGCCTGCCACTAACATTAAAGTTGCGGTGCGTGTTCCTGAATATGCATAAGCCATCAGGTTAAATATCAGTGCAACACCCAACCATAATTTGATTTTTTTACTTGGCAAGCGAAGCATTAGTACCATGCATTGCAATGACACTGACGAGAAAAGTATGCCCGACGTTGCAGGGTCTGAGAGTGTTGACCATTTTCTTAACAGACCGCCTTGCAAAAGCATGGTATATCCGGTTGGTGATGCGGTTGCCCATCGCATTTCAAAACTGGTGATTCCGAACCATTGTTGTTTGCATGCATATATGGCGAGCAAAGTGGTCAGGATAATATTAAAAAAGATGAAAAATTTGATTGTTTTCCAGGTGTCTAAAAGACGAAATAGAATGTAAAAGGATATAAGAAGAATAATATATTTTCTAACATAGCTTACCCATCCTAGAATGCTGTGCATACTTGGATTGAGTGCCTCGATCATGTAGAACATCAACAATATGATGAAAGATGTTGTAACCGGGTTGCTCCAAAATTTTTTTCCTTCAAATTGCTGAGGCTGGCTTTTAGTGAGTATGCTAAAAAGAAGAAGAATTGTCAGGATGTCAATCAGATTGCTGAATTCAATTTTTATGGAAGTGTCCATAAATATCCTGAAAAGTAGGCTTGGCAATGCAGAATATGCGATGATGAAATACAGTGCGAAATATGGATATCGCATGAAAAGGATAATAAAAAGCACCACTACAAAAACCCCTACAATACCAAAACCTGCCCTATAATCAATCGTAGCAGTAGAATAACCGATTCCGACAGCCAAAAGACTAAGAATGATGATGCCAGTTACAGAGTTCATTTTTCTTTCAAAAAAATGATACCTGAACCACTCCTTTACAGGATTTGATTTTTTAGAGTAACTGTAATTGCCCATTTATTATATCAGAAAAAAAGGAATTTAATAAAAATAAAAATCAGGAAAATAACAACAATGCTCAATGTCAAAACCTCAGCATATTTTTTTTTCTGTTCTTCTGGTGTTTCCATTTCAGTTAATTTTTTACACCTGCATCATAATAAGCATCTCCAAGCAAACCTATTGATTCTTCCCATGTATGCGACAATGCAAAATTGATACGCCTCTTTTTTTCAGCTTCGCTGAAAGCTGTTTTATCAGACAGGATCAAATTAATCATTTTCGCATAATCTTCTTTGCTCTCACATAAATAAACATGCTCTTTAAACATCACCATTCCGTCAGTAGATGTAGCAACTACGGGCTTGCCCATAGCAAGATATTCATCTATTTTTCTTGGATAGTTTCCTATGGTTAATGGGTTTGTCAATTGTGGGTTAATGCAAATATCAAAATGAAAAATATATTGAGGAACGCTTTTAGGAGCTTTCCCACCCAGAAAATAAATGTTCTTATGATCTTTCAATTTGCTTTTTTCAAAATGAGCATCTTCCGGGCCAACCAGAACAATGCTGCATTGAGGAAATGATTCAGCAATATGTTCGACGATTGATTCATCAAGCCTCATCGCTGTGATAGCTCCACAATATCCAATGATTGGTCTCGGGATATTTTCAAGGTCTTCGGGAACAGGTAAATCATCAGCAAGATATCCTTCAAAATCGCAGCCCTGACCAATATCATAACTCTTATTATTCCATTTTCTGGCATAGTTTGCCAGATAAGCTGAGTTGGCAACAATGAGATCAGAGCTTTTTATCAATTTTTGTTCGAGCCTCACACCATGTTTTTTAAAATAAGGCTGAATGGTGAGAAAATCACGGATATAAAAAATGTATTTACTGCAAGAAGGAATTAGTTTCTTCAGATGCAGGCCGCGAAAAAAATCATTGTCATTTATCAATATCACATCTTTAAATGAAAGCTCCTCAATGGCATGGTTTATTTTCTGCGCAATGCGTTTATTGTTGGCTTTATTAAACACATCGTACAGCCCGCTCCATTTAATCCAATTGATTGATTCCATAATCAAGCCCGTATCATATACCCAAAAATTATCCTGCACCTTGATGAGCTGCTCTGCTTTTTTATTATTCGACAAGCCATTTCCGTTTTTATGAGGCATCAAAGAAACCCTGTCATCAGCACGATTGATAAACAAAACCCTATTAAAACGTGCGAGTTCAAAGGCCATATCCTTGAAATTAAATCCGATCTCTGATTCCCATGCCTGAAAGCTGAATAGAACAATATCTTTTCCTTTTATAAATCGGTGTTCCATGGAGATTGCCTGTTTTAAATAAGCTTTCTTTATAACGGCGATATATATCTTTTTATGATATTATTATTGCTTTGTTTGGTCAATCAGGAAAAACTGGGAGCTCAGAATATCTTAAACTATGAAGCAGGTTATTCTGTAAGCCCCGTAAAACAGATACTCGTTAGAAATCTAAAAATTCTTCATTCACAATATTTAAAACAGCGCCTATAAATTTATTTCCTGTTCCGGTTTTTAGGAATTGAATGGATTCTTTGTCAATTTCACGGATCACGTCTTTGCTTGAAAAAACGGCGATGATCCCTTCAGCAAATTTTGAAAGCTCTTTACTGTCTGCATGACTGTTCAATGCGGCACCTTCAATGAAAATAAAATCGTAATGCTGTGCCACCTTATGAATATTGAGCAATAAATTATTTTTTGGTAAAATCTCCGAGGGTGTGTAGTTCCCTTCATTGCAGCCAATAATATCAGTGTTGCTGATATTTGTAAGCGTCGTCACCCCCCAGATTTTGTCAATAGCATTATCCTGTGCACTCAGGCTAAATGTTTCCAGAGTTGGCTTCGCTCCAAATGATTTTGTAAGAGAATTGTCAGAGAAATTAGAATCAATGATCAGGATCTTTTTCTTGCTCATGCTGAAAGTATGTGCGAGAGATTCCAATATTGTGCTTTTGCCTTCTTTTGGCTTAAGGCTGGTAATAAGGATCACTTTCTTTCCGCAGTTCTCCAGCTCAAAACGCAGCTTGCGGAGATTCTCAATAAAAATATTTGAGGATGTTTCTCTGTCTGTTTGGTTCGCAACTTCAAAATAATCTTTCAGTTGTTTTTTCTGCAGATCAATTTTATTGATTGTTGTAAGCAGTTTCATCTTAGTTTCTTTATAGAAAAAAGACGGCGTTCTTACAGAAGTATCTAAAAACTCAAGGATTAAAATAAAAAGACAGGAAACAAATAACATTGAAAGCCCTGAGATGCCAACAATCAACGTTCTGTGATTTGACTCGGGCCTTAGTGAAGGCTGACCAGTAAGCGTTTGTTTAAAATTGAAGTCAGGGGCCACATCAATATCCTGCGAGGCAAAAATGCTGCTGTTGTACTTGTCAAGTTCTTTTTGTGCGTTATTAAGATCATTTTGAAGGGCATTTGCAATTGCTTCAGCGCCGCCACCTGAAGTAGCAACTCTCCTGAATTCATCCGACTTTGCTTTATACAAATCAATGTTTTGTTTAGATGCAGCAATATCAGCCATTAACTCCAGTTTCTTTTTCTGGAGCTCATCTTTTCTGTCTAAAGCTTTTTGTAATGTATTGTTAGGCGCTGTGGGCAATGAGCTTGGTGAGAGTGCTAATATCTTCTTGTTGTTATCGTCAATTTTAGCCTGGATATCCGGGTCGCTTCCACCTTTTTGAGCGAGTTGACTTGATAATGTTTTGTTTTTTTCTCTTAGTGCCAGTATTTCTTCATTATTATTTTCTACATGTGTAGTAGTGGTAGGAGATGAATTTAACGTGGAAAGCTGATCATTTACGGAGCTTAATTGCTGATTAAGCGTGTTGTATTTTGATTGTTCGTTTGTTAGAGAGGCCGTCAGTTCCTGAACACCCGACATAGCCGCAGTAGCCGCATCGCTAATATTTGGTGTGCCGATTTTTGCTCTAAAGTCTTCATAAACTTTTCTAAGGCTGTCAACCTGCCTTCTTTTTGAAAGAGCCAGGCTATCGAGTTTTGTCAAAGATTCTTTTGTTCGTGAACTTGTCAATGATGTATAAAATTCTTTAAACTTCACACCAATTGTGTTCACGATATAGGCAGACAATTCTGGCTTTTCTGAGCTGAACGACACATTAAGGTAATCAGTATGAGGCACACGCTCAATCGATAATTTTTTTGAAAGCCCGAATTCTCCATAACCATATAATGCGATAAGGTCCCACACTTTTTTTTCTTCAGGGTCATAAGTCGTCAAAAGTTCCATACTGGAAAGCTTGTCCCTGAGTATTTTTTTTGCCTTTTCGAAATTTACTTTTTGGTAAGTGGAATCTTTCTTTTGTTTTACTGTTAGTTCGCGGAATGGCCGGGGCGATTCAAGATCATGAAGCATCAGGTCGTATGACATCATGCCCAGAACTGTAGCAGAATGGAAAGTTTCGATAACGTTGTTAAATCGTGAATCTACCTGATTAACATCCAGGATTTCGGTTAACGCCAGGCTTACTTTTTGTGTTTGGCTAAATCCTGTTGTATATTGTGCATACGAAACATAGCTCTTCTTTTGAAAAAGAGTGAAAACAACTCCCAGGCTTGCTCCAAGCAAGGCACTGAAAATAATAATCCATTTCTTTCTTAGTAAAGCTCTGAAGAGGTAAGTTAAGTCCATTGAAAGTTTAATTTTAGGGTTCGTTTATAAGATCAACCGATTTTCTTTACAGTTTAGGAAATATACTGAATTCCTTCTAAATAATGATATTGAAAAATGTTTTGAGAAAGCTTTTCAAGGAACAACGGGAAACAGCGGGGATTATTTTAGAAAACCTGCAGGTATCACTGCTCAACAGTTTTTTAAGTGCTGCCAAAAGTAATAATAATTTCCAAAAATTAAAATATGCCTGAAGAATTAGAATTTCTTTCAATTTGTGAGTTGTCAAAGCGTGGCTTTTTCTCTAACAAAATAATATTAAGCTATTGCAGCCGTTTAGATTCAACTAATTTTCTTTTACAATGTTGGCTTTGAAGATCATATTCTGGTTCAGCTTGTTTGTTATTTTTTATAGCTACATAGGCTATGGGATATTGTTATTTTTTCTTGTAAAGATTAAAAAGCTTTTCAAAAAAAATGAGGCCATAATTTCTGGTGAAGAGCCATTCGAGCCGGAAATAACTTTAATTGTATCCGCTTATAATGAAGAAGAATTTATTGCAAAGAAAATTGATAACACCCTTCTTTTGCACTATCCAAAACAGAAGATAAAAATTATTTTTATTACTGATGGCTCGAGTGATAGGACACCTGAGATTATCAGTCAGTATTCAGAAATACAATTGTTGCATCAACCCGAAAGGAGAGGCAAAATTGCAGCGATGAACAGAGCCATGAAATTTGTTTCAACTCCTTATGTAATTTTTTCTGATGCAAATACACTGCTGAATAGAGATTGCATAAAAAATATAGCAAGGCATTACTCTGGTCCGAAAGTGGGAGGTGTTGCCGGTGAAAAAAAAATAAACGCTTCGCCTAATGCCAATGCAGCAGGAGCAGGTGAGGGGCTTTATTGGAAATATGAATCTTTTCTCAAAAAACTCGATTCTGATCTTTATTCAGTTGTTGGTGCAGCAGGCGAGCTTTTTTCTGTAAGAACTGCTTTATTTGAGCAAGCAGAAGAAAATATTATTATTGAGGATTTTGTCCAGTCTCTTAAGATCTGTATGAAAGGTTTTATTGTTAAGTATGAGCCTGAGTCTTACGCAATGGAAGATGGGTCATTATCAATGAAAGAAGAAGAAAAAAGGAAAATAAGAATTTGTGCAGGTGCATTTCAGGCAATGGTTATTCTAAAAGAATTGTTCAATATTTTCAAATACCCGGTTCTTTCTTTTCAATTCATTTCACATCGCATTCTCCGTTGGACTTTATGTCCCATTTGTCTTTTGCTTATTTTTTTGGCAAATATTTTTATAGTTTTTTTTAATGGCGGAAGTATCTATCAGGCGATGCTGGTTCTGCAAGTAATTTTCTATGCCGCTGCTGTCGTAGGTTGGTCGTTTGCTAACAGAAATATCAAAATAAAATCTCTTTATGTTCCTTATTACTTTTTCTTCATGAATGTTTCTGTTTTTTTGGGGTTTAGGAGATTTATGAGAAAGCAACAGTCTGTTTTATGGGAAAAAGCTGCCCGGCAACCTACGTCTTAATAAGAGCTATTTTTATTAAAATGGGCTTTATTTTCCAAGTATGGGAACGTTTTTTAGATTGCGTGTTTGCAATTTATTGATTTATATTATGTTGTAAAATGGCAAGAGAATGGCTGTCATTAATGAAATTTTTATATTCGGGCTATAAAGTAACAGTTGATACTTCTTGCTCTGAATATACAAATAGATAAAAACCTGATGGTGGGTGTGCATAAAATTAACAACGGTATTTTTTGATTTCTAAATAATTGTTATTAATTTTATAGCAAGAACAATCCTCCCAGATTCAACTTCCTTTGAAGATCATATTCTGATTAAGCTACGAACAGTATTTCTGTATATTCTTCAATTCCAGTGAAATTACCTCCAGAAAACGATTACTTATCATTATTGAAATAAAGTATTTAAATCCAAATTTATCTGAGATCAGTATATCTCTAAATGCCAATTCCTTTGTTAGACTGTTTCCTTTTTCCCCTATTGAAAAATTGAGTTTTTTTTAAACTTAATGACTTCAACCCATGAAACAGCAAATTTTGGCTATCGATGACAGTAAAGCAATAAGATTTTTGCTTCAGACTGTTCTTTCTAAGCAATACGATGTAATCACAGTGCCTGACGGTTGTTCTGCAATGTATTGGCTTTCTAAAAAGAAGCTTCCGGATTTATTTATTATTGATCCCCAATTGCCCGATATGGAAAATTGGGAGCTTATTCAGCATCTTTCATCAAGTGGGATTTTTGGTGATATACCTATCGTCGCATTATCAGCACTTAGCGATGGTGAAACGCAGGTAAAATGTGATGAATATGGAGTGGCGTCTTATTTTCTGAAGCCTTTTAATCCGGTTAATTTATTGGGCGAGATAAATAGAGTTTTATCTGTTCCAAAAATAAATAGCTACACACTGAAAGCGAGCTAATGTCGCTTACCGTATTTATGAAACTGACAAACCCTTATTATGGAATTTACATTTTTACCTAAATCGAATTTGCGCAATACTGGATTTGCACGCTACGCTATAAAGTCGTATAGTGTGAATGAGCAGAATGCTATTGCTTATAAAAATAGCGGCTTTTACTACATAGGCAAAAATTCAGGCAACATTGAAAAATTAGTCAAAGTATTTAAAAGAGGATATGCTTCAGAAGGGCTTGAAAACGCGAGGGCTGAGCTTAACCGCTCATTAGACCAAGAAAAGAATGTGGTGCCTGAAATAATATTTTGTGAGCCTCAGTTTGGTTTTTCTTCTATAAAAAATTTCTGCCTTTTTCTCAGAAGCCATAAAGAATTATCATCTATACCATTTGTTTTGGACGCAACAAATCTTTCTGAGAAAGAATTAAATCTATATAGAAAGCACAAGCTACTTGATGAAATCATCTTTCTAAATGAATACGATGAGAAAAGCCTTTACGCAAAAGGTAGCTTCTTGAAAAAAATCAAATCCAAGGCTGACGATCTTAAAATTTATGAGTCTTCTAAAGAGCAGTCAATAAATTTTTCAATAAGCGACGTATTAAAGAGGGCTTTTGATATTGCTATTTCATCAGTCGTTTTACTGATTGCGAGCCCGTTATTTTTATTGATAGCTCTTGCAGTAAAGCTTGAATCGAGAGGTCCTATTTTTTATATTTCAAAAAGAGCTGGTAAAGGCTATAAGATTTTTGATTTTTACAAATTCAGGACCATGCATGTGGGTGCTGATGAAAAAATTGCAGAGTTCTCACATTTAAATCAATATAATGCAGGGGTAAATGAAGGTCCCGTTTTCTTTAAAATAAGCAATGACCCACGCATAACTAAAGTTGGAGCCTTTTTAAGAAATACTAGCCTTGACGAATTACCTCAACTGCTAAATGTTTTGTTAGGCAATATGTCATTAGTAGGAAACCGTCCTTTACCTTTATATGAAGCGGCTACTTTAACGACAGATGATTGGGCGAAGCGTTTTATGGCTCCTGCTGGAATCACAGGTTTGTGGCAAATCAAAAAGAGAGGAAAAGAGGACATGTCTGTTGAAGAAAGAATAAATCTTGATATAGACTACGCTAATAAATATAATTTTGCTTACGATCTTTGGATCATGGCCAATACGCCATCGGCTCTTTTTCAAAAAACAAATGCTTAACTTGTTTTCTGAATAATTCTTCTTTCAAAAAGAAACCACATGATAAAGGACGATCGTAAGCCTTTAATCTCGATTATTACACTCAATTATAATCAGGAAAAGGTAACATGCGAATTTCTGGAATCAACTAAGAAATTGAAGTATGAGAATTACGAGATTCTTGTGTGTGATATGGCCTCCGAAATTGATCCCTCTCCATTAATCGTTTCCGGAAATTACCCCAACACAAAAGTTTATGTAAGCCCTAAAAATCTAGGCTTCGCAGGAGGTAATAATTGGGGCATGCGCAAAGCTCAAGGCGACTTTTTTTTTATTGTGAATAATGATACTGAAGTAACAGACGATTTAATAGACAACCTTTTAAAGCCTTTTAATCAGAATCCTAAAATTGGCGTCGTATGCCCTAAAATCAGGTATTTCTTTCATCCTGATACTATTCAATATGCAGGTTTCAATAAAATGAATTTATATACTGGTCGGGTGGCAGGTATTGGTGATAAAGAAAGAGACAATGGTCAGTACAATATTTCGGGCCCAACAAATGCGGCGCATGGTTGCGCTATGCTGGTAAAAAGAGAGGTTACAGAAAAAGCCGGGATGTTCCCTGAAAACTTCTTTTTATATTATGAAGAATGGGATTGGTCTGCCAGGATATTAAAAGCCGGCTATGAAATCTGGTATGAAGCCAGTGCACTTATTTATCACAAGGAATCAATGTCAGTTGGGAAAGAAAATCCCATGAAGGTTTATTATCATACGCGCAATCGTATTTTGTATATCCGAAGAAACAGTAATTTTTTGCAGTTGACTGCGTTCACTGTTTTTTTTATTTTTTTTACAGCTCCTAAAGCGATCATCACTTACCTTGTAAAAAGGCAGTATGAGCAATTGAAGTTTTTTCTGAAAGGCATATCATGGAATTTATATTCTTCCAGCTATTCTCCGGTGTAAAGCATAAATAGATTGTTATGCCCGGCCAATAATATCAATAGCAACATTACGTTAAAGCATCATGTTTTTATTTTTGTGTCATATTATCTTTTCAATCCTTTTTCTCTACCTCGCAATTATTTCTGTTTACTTTTTAATTGTAGCAATTGCGGGAAAGATTAGAAAAGGGAATGTCTATTCATCCACCTCTGATAAAAAAAAGATTGCTGTTTTCATTCCTTCCTATAAAGAAGACAATATTATCGTTGATACCGCAGCAAAAGCAAAGGCTCAGGAATATCCTAAAGATTTGTTCGATGTTTATGTGATTGCAGATAAGTTACAGAAAAGCACGATTGAAAAAATGAAGGCGATCCCTGTAAATGTTGTTGAAGTGCAATTTGAAATCAGCATGAAATCAAAATCCATTCACGAAGCGGTGAACAAAGAAGCAGACAAGGGATATGATATTGCGATGGTGCTCGATGCAGATAATATCATGTCGCCTGATTGCCTTGAAAAGGTAAATCATGCATTCAGTAACGGGTATAGAGCCATTCAATGCCACCGCATTGCCAAAAACAAAAATAATGCTGTTGCAGTGCTTGACGTTATCAGTGAAGAAATTAATAATAACCTTTTCAGGCGCGGTCAAAGAGCACTTGGATTTTCGTCTTCATTAATTGGTTCAGGAATGGCTTTTGAATTTGAGACATTTAAAAAGATATTCAACCTTCCTGAAATTCTTGACAACCCGGGAGAAGACCGTGAAATTGATCTTCAATTAATGAAAGAAAATATCATTGTTGAATTCATTGACGATGCTTATGTGCTTGATGAAAAAGTTTCATCGGCTGCTGTATTTGAAAAGCAGCGCCTTCGCTGGCTGGAAGCTCAGCTAAATAATTTCAAGCGTTTTTTTGATCAGGATATAAGAGCTTATGCAAACAAAAAAGCTTACTGGTATAAACTCTTTCAAACTGTTCTTTTGCCAAGGTCTCTCTACCTTCTTCTTTTCTTTATTATTTTTTCTTTGCTTGTTCTTCAGCATTTTTTAAGATATCAGATTATTTATCCGCCTTTTTTGTGGTGGTCGATTACATTTTGCTGCTACATTCTTTCACTGATTATTTCCATACCTGCAAAACTTTACAATGCAGATATGTTGAAAGCCATATCCCGACTGCCTTTGCTTATGATAACAATGGCAAAAGCCATCCTGAAAATGAAAAGCGGCAGGAAAGAATTCTTGCACACACCTAAGGTTCATGCCGGTGATTAAGCAGGCAAAAAGAATAAATTTTTAAGTAGTCTTCACTCATAAAAAGTTTTTAGCTTACTTTGTTCATCTCTTTCGTGTTTATTTCAAAAGCTAAAAAATATTTTATGAAAATGAGCCGCGCAATATCATTGCTCTCATGTTTTTTTATATTAAGTAATAGTATCGTTTTTTCACAATCAATTCATCCGACATTTAATCATACTACCGTGTATGTTTACGATCTTGATAAAAGCGCTTCATTTTATGAGAAGGTGATTGGTATTGAAAAAATCGATGAGCCATTTAATGACGGAAAACATGTATGGTTCAAAATAGGACAACACAGCCAGTTGCATGTTGTAAAAGGCGCAACTGCAATCACGCAGCATGACATTAATATTCATCTAAGCTTCAGCGTGCCTTCTTTGCCTGATTTTATGAAACACCTTGATGAGATGAATGTGAAATATGGAGATTGGAATGACCGTAATAAAAAGCCACAGTTAAGACCGGACGGAGTTCATCAAATCTATTTTCAAGATCCGGATGGTTATTGGATCGAAGTGAATGACGACAAATATTAAATTTGAAATGAAATATATTTTCAGCAATAAACGAGTGGCATAAATTCGCGATCAACATTCACAAATTCACGTATCAGATGACCGTCTTCATAAATCGCAATAACAGATCTTTTTGTGCTGTCCGTGAGCTTTCTTAATTGAAGAATCTTTCCTACTATATAAGTTTTATCAACCCATGAAAACCTGTCTTCCACTTTCATATACTCTTCCACAGATTTTATTACTTCACCGGATTGTAAAATATGAATAGTGCTGACTATGCCGAAATCTTGAAGGGACGTGAAGGGTGATAGGGCCATCTTTAATAAGTTTCTACAATTTACAAGTAAGTGTTCTATTTGGCTTCAAAAATTATCCACATTGCTCTCACTTTTTAATGGATATATTAAATGAAGTAATATTAAGTTTTTAGAAATCCATCGTGGCTTTTGAAAGAAAGCTAAAATGTAAGCACAAACTGAAAATAATTTTAACGTGAATGCATATCCTTTTTTAAACAAAAATCCTTGTTCCTGAAAAGCTTTCTCTAAAACCTTTTGGCGTGCATCCTTTTTTCTTTTTAAAAATGCGGTTGAAATTTGAAATATTGTTAAACCCGCAATCATAGGCAACTTCGGAAATATTTTGTGTTGTTTCAATCAATATCCTGCTTGCATGGCCGAGCCTTATTTCATTAAGGCTGTCTATGAATGTGCTGCCTGTGCGTTGTTTGAAAAAGCGACTGAAAGAAACTTCAGACATATTTGCCAGCTTTGCAACCTCAGACAAAGTGATTGATTTGTCGAAATTTTCGTTCATATATTCAAACGCTTTTTCGATTCTCCTGCTGCTATAAGAAAAATGCTCTGTTGCATTAAAGCTTGCATCAGAAAGTATTCTCATGTTCCTTGAGGTAGAAAGATCGTGCAATATTGACATAAGCTCGAGCACCGAATCAAACCCCGTTTTATTATTAAGCTCGGCGATTCTGTTTGCTATTTGCCCGGCTGTGGTTCTTGAGAACAAAATCCCCCTTGCCGATTTCTCAAACATGGTTCTGATGAAACTGAGCTGATTCCTGCGGAGAAATTTTTCATCAAAAAGTTCTTTGTGGAACTGTATAGTAATTTCTTTTATCTCCTGGCTTTTGCAATTATGAGTAAACCATGCATGTTGAAGATTTGGTCCCACAAGTACTAATTCCAGATCATCTATTTCTTCAATATGATCGCCAACTACTCTTCTTGCAGATTTTGCATTCTGTATAAAATTCAGCTCGAATTCTTCATGATAATGCAGAGGAAAATCAAATCCTGATTTAATTCTTGTGAAGAAAGTAAAACAATCACTTTGAGTAAGCGGAGTGATTTCTCGCATTATTTCATTTCTCATACTGAAAACGCTAATGTTATTCTTATATGCATTAATAAATGGATAAAAAAATACAATACATATTTTCTACAGCAATGCCCAATTAGTGCACATTTTAAGCGACCTATGACGCCTTATTTCTATAATTTAATTGTTCTTAATTTTAAATATTGTAAAATAATACTAATGGAGGATAAGAAAGTATTTAAAAATACATATTTGTTTAGACTACATTAGATTCTTATTAGCTGCTTGAAAAAATTATTTTTTTAGAAACTGATGGACAGACAGAAAGCATGCCTAAAAAACCCGGCAGGCTAATGTTATTGAGTTCTTTTTTAGATAGCCGCACTTAAAAAATTGTCTTGTGCTAACTATAGTTCTAAATCCAAATAAAATAATTAACTCTTATCAAAATTGTTTTCAAAATTACTCGGTAGTTTTTGTAAAAAATGTTTTGAAAAGGAAGTGAAGGATGATAAAATTTATAGTTAAGCTAACTGTTACACATTTGGTTTATATTAAAGAATGAAATTGCGATTGCCTGACATACTGATACTTTTAAGTTATCTCACTACGATGGTTGTCATCGGCTGGATGCTCAGAAAAAAAGCCAGCCGAAATAAAGAGAACTATTTGCTTGGTGGGAAATCGTTACCATGGTACATGCTTGGCCTTAGTGATGCTTCCGACATGTTCGATATTTCGGGTACTATGTGGATGGTGAGCCTTTGTTTTGTGTACGGAATGAAAAGCATTTGGGTTCCCTGGCTTTGGCCGGTGTTCAATCAGGTTTTCCTGATGATGTACTTGTCTCGATGGGTGAGAAGCTCAAATGCAACGACTGGTGCTGAATGGCTGGCGACACGCTTTGGAAACAAAGGCCTTGGAATAAAATCATCTCATAATATTGTAGTTGCATTTGCATTGCTAAGCTGCCTTGGTTTTATGGCTTACGGATTCGTGGGTCTTGGAAAATTCATGCAAATCTTCATTCCATGGGAATCTGTCAAGGAGTTTGTGCCATTCACCATTTCGCTCACTTATGTTCCGCATTTTTATGGAATAGTTTTCACTTTGATTGCTATGTTTTACTCCATACTTGGAGGAATGCATAGCATTGTTTTAGGTGATGTGATTAAATATTGCATCATGACTATTGCTTGTATTAGCATTGGCATCATCGCCATGATAAAACTGCACGGCAATACTATTAATGTTCCTCACGACTGGTTCAATCCTTTTTTTGGTTGGAAGCTGAATATGGACTGGAGCAATATTGCTGCTGATGCAAACAAAAAAATCCGAGAAGATGGATTTTCATTGTTCGGTATTTTTTTTATGATGATGTTGTTCAAAGGAATATTTGCTAGTGTGGCTGGGCCTGCGCCAAATTACGACATGCAAAAAATATTGAGCACCCGCTCTCCGCAGGAAGCAAGTAAAATGAGTGGTTTTGTGTCAATCATTTTATTACCTATTAGATATACAATGGTTATTGGTTTAACAGTCCTCGGCCTTCTTTATTTTAATCAAATCAATGGTTCTCTTCAAACACCTGATGGCACTGATTTTGAAAAAGTGTTGCCTGCTGTCATTAATAATTTTCTTCCAGTTGGTTTAATGGGGTTGGTCCTGACAGGGCTGCTTGGTGCATTCATGGGAACTTTTTCAGGAACATTGAATGCTGCGCAGGCTTATATAGTCAATGATATTTATCTGAAATATATAAATCCACATGCTTCGGCAAAACAAACAATCAGGATGAATTATCT
The DNA here is from genome assembly GCA_035295505.1 of Puia sp. Taxonomy (GTDB): domain Bacteria; phylum Bacteroidota; class Bacteroidia; order Chitinophagales; family Chitinophagaceae; genus Puia. The sequence goes on from DATGIX010000132.1 coordinate 21,475, forward strand.
GGCAGGCCTGCTTGTTGTTATTGTCGGCATTGTGCTGGGATTATTCGTGAAGAACGTAAATACTGTTTTGCAGTGGATAGTGTCAGGCTTGTATGGTGGTTACATTGCATCAAATATGTTGAAATGGCATTGGTGGAGATTCAATGCAAATGGCTTTTTCTGGGGAATGCTTGCTGGCATTATTCCAGCGATTGGCCTTGCAGTTTTAAAATCTTCCGGAGTGCTGACCGGCTTGGATCTTTATTATTGGCCGGTTTTGTTTCTGTTGTCATTCGCCGGTTCTGTGATAGGATCTTACGCTGCTCCTCCAACGGATATGGATACCCTAAAATCATTTTATAAGACCGTGAGGCCATGGGGATTTTGGAAACCTGTTCACGAAGCAGTGATTCATGAAGATTCTTCTTTTAAGGCGAACAGAGATTTCAAAATAAATATGTTCAATGTTGCGCTTGGGATCATCGGCCAGTTGTGCCTCACCATTTTGCCAATGTATGTTGTGCTTTGGCTCAAGTTGCCATTATTAATAACAGCGCTTTTGCTGTTTGTGATCATCCTGATCCTGAAAAAGACATGGTGGAACAGGCTTGATAAAAACTGAATTTATTTCTGAATAAAAAATAATTCCTGATTGATCTGAATATAATAGTATTTATGATGAGTTCATAGCAAAGCTTAACAACTAAAAAGAAGTTTATGGAAAATGATTTTTTTGCAAAAAGGCTTCAGATGCTGCAAAAGAAATACGACAGATTGATTATTGAGCCTAACAAAGTGAAAGAAGCAGGTAATGGAATTTTTGACAGGTATCAGAACCCGATACTAACGCCAATGCATATCCCATTATTATGGAAATATGATCTGCGGCCTGCTGCCAATCCTTATCTCATGGAAAGATTTGGCATCAATGCAGTGTTCAATGCAGGTGCTATGAAATTTAGAGACAAATATATCCTGGCTGCCAGAGTGGAAGGAAGTGATCGCAAATCTTTTTTTGCGATTGCTGAAAGCCCTAATGGCATAGATAATTTTAGGTTCTGGGATATGCCAATCACTATGCCTGAAACGAAAAACGTGGAAACAAATATTTATGACATTCGCCTCGTTCAACATGAAGATGGATGGATTTATGGAGTGTTTTGCACAGAAAAGAAAGATCCAAATGCTTCTTTGGGTGATGAGTCTTCTGCAGTAGCTCAATGCGGTATTGCAAGAACAAAAGATTTGATTGCATGGGAACGCCTGCCCGATTTGCAGACGCCTTCACCGCAGCAAAGGAACGTGGTGCTGCATCCTGAATTTGTAAATGGCAAATATGCTTTTTACACCCGGCCTCAGGATAGTTTTATTGAAGCTGGCACAGGAGGCGGAATCGGATTCGGATTGTGTGATTCAATAACAAATGCTGTTATTAAAAAGGAAACAGTGATTGATAAAAGAGTTTATCATACGATATATGAATTGAAAAACGGTTTAGGTCCAGCTCCTATAAAAACAAAGCTCGGATGGCTTCACATGGCTCATGGTGTTCGGAACACTGCATCAGGCCTTCGTTATGTTTGCTATCTTTTTCTAACTGATCTATATGATTTGACAAAAATTATTTATAAACCTGGGGGCTATTTTTTAGCTCCGGAAGGAGAAGAGATGGTTGGCGATGTTTCAAACGTGCTGTTCAGCAATGGATGGATTGCAGATGAAGATGGCAAAGTTTTTATCTATTATGCATCATCGGACTCTCGCATGCATGTGGCAACTTCCACTGTCGATAAATTGTTGGATTATGTTATGAATACTCCGGCAGATGGATTTACATCGGCATCATCAGTAAAAGCTTTGAACAAGATCATCAAATGTAACAGAGAGCTTATTAATAATAATTACGCTCATGAACTTTCCGATTCATTAAAACACCAGTAAAATTTTGGATAGAGAAGTGATTGATGTTAATCTGTTATCTTATCAAAGAGAAATGGAGATTGAGCTTCAGGATATCCTTTCTTATTGGAGTGATAATACTATTGATCATGTTCATGGAGGATTTTATGGCAGTGTTGATAATGAAAATAATGCTCATCATGAATCACCAAAAGGAGTTGTGCTGAATAGCAGGATTCTTTGGACATTCAGTGCTGCATATCTTGCAACCAATAAAAAAGAATACCTTAATGCAGCAAGAAGGTCTTATCAATATTTAAATGATCATTTTATTGACGAAGAATTCGGTGGGGTTTATTGGAGCTTGGATCATAAAGGCAAGATGTTGAATGGCCGGAAACAAATTTATGGACTTGCATTTTGCCTGTATGGGTTGAGCGAATTTTACAAAGCTGAAAAAAATGACACAGTTCTTGAGCAGGCAATTAATCTTTTCAAGGTGATTGAAAAATATAGTTATGATGAAAAACTGAAAGGTTATTATGAAGCATTTGCCAGAGATTGGCAATCCCTCGATGATTCGCGCCTGAGCGAAAAAGATGCAAATGAAAAGAAAACGATGAACACTCATTTGCATGTTATCGAAGCTTATGCAAACCTGTATGAAATTTGGCCTGACGAGTACCTGAAAAAGCAAATAGAAAATCTTTTAGAAGTTTTTGATCAATATATAATTGATGATAGCGGCCACCTGAGTTTATTCTTTGATGAAGCATGGAAACACAAATCTGATATTATTTCTTATGGTCATGATATCGAAGCTGCTTGGCTCTTGCAGCAATGTGCAGAAAAAATTGATAATGAA
>DATGIX010000133.1:0-18396 GCA_035295505.1 Puia sp.
AACAACAAAAGGTTTTTGCCTGTTGCAATATGCTTCTAACTGATGTTCTACGCTCCCTACTTGAAAAATGGTAACAATATTGATTTTTCCTTTAGTTTGTTTTTCTAAATCAGCTTTCATTTTTTTCAATGCTTCTTCATCTCCTTCCTTCATTTCATTATAGATTTCTTCTGTGAGCGGGATTTCTGCATTGCTTGCTGGGATTTGCATCACGTGCAGCAGGTGCAGGTCTGCATGTATAGCTAAAGCCATATCGGTTGCATATTTTGCCGCGTTCACTGAGCTTGCTGAAAAATTTGTTGGTACCAGAATTGGTTTCATTTTTTAATTTTTTAAATGGTGACGGCAAATTGTTTTTCTGCCTGAATAATATTTTCTATCCCTTTCAGCAATGCGTCGGGGTTGAATGAAATGCTGTCGATTCCTTTCTCTACCAGAAAGCCGGCAAACCCGGGAAAATCGCTGGGAGCCTGACCACACAAACCAATCCTTGCTCCTGCATGTTTTGCTTTTTTGATGACCATTGCAATCATTTCTTTTGCTGATTTGTTTTGCTCGCTGAAAAGATTTGCAACTAAGGCGGAATCTCTGTCAATGCCGAGCGTTAACTGAGTGAGGTCGTTTGAACCGATAGAAAACCCATCGAAAATTTTTGCGAACTCTTCTGCCTGCAGCACGTTGCTGGGTATCTCTGCCATCACATAAATTTCAAGGTCATTCTCATCTTGCGACAAACCGTATTGGCGCATGATGTTGATGACTTTTTTCCCTTCTTCAACTGTTCTGCAGAAAGGTATCATCAGTTTCACGTTCGTTAATCCCATTTCATCACGAACAACTTTCATGGCTTCGCACTCAAGGCGGAAACCTTCTTTATAGAGGTCATTATAATATCTGGATGCGCCACGGAAGCCAAGCATCGGGTTCTCTTCAACCGGCTCAAAATCTTTTCCGCCTAATAAGCTTGCATATTCGTTTGTTTTGAAATCGCTCATGCGCACAATCACATTTTTGGGATAGAATGCAGCTGCGATGGTTGCGACACCTTCCGAAAGTTTCTCCACAAAATATTTTTCCTTATCGGGATAATGATGGGTCAGTTCTTCAATTTTTTGTTTTGCTTCAAGGTCTTTCAGTTCATTAAATTTCACCAATGCCATCGGGTGTATCTGCACAGAATGATTAATAATAAATTCAATCCTCATCAAACCAACACCATCATTTGGATAGAATGAAAGGTTGAATGCTTTCTCGGGGTCGCCGACAATCATCATCACTTCTGTACTCTCAGGCATTTTCACATCGGAAAAATCAAGTTCGGTTTCTTTATAAGCCAATTTGCCCTCATACACAAAGCCTGTTTTCCCTTTGCAGCAGGAAACCGTAATTATTTCCCCATCACTTATTACATCAGTTGCATCGCCGGTCCCAACAATCGCAGGAACTCCCAGTTCTCTTGCAATGATGGAAGCATGGCTTGTTCTTCCTCCTTTGTTCGTTACAATGGCTGCTGCATTTTTTAATATTGGGTCCCAATCAGGGCTTGTGATGTCGGTTACTACTATTTCACCTTGTTTTAATTTGTCCGCATCTTTCGGCGACGCGAGAATTCTTGCAACACCGGTAGCAATCTTAGAACCTATTGCTTCTCCTGTTGCCAATTCTTTTCCTTTTGCCAACAACTTATATTCTTTTATCTGCAAAGGATTTTTTCGGGAATGCACTGTTTCAGGTCTCGCTTGTATGATGAACAGTTCGTTTGTGATTCCGTCTTTCGCCCATTCAATATCCATCGGTTTTTTATAATGCTGCTCAATCTGCAAAGCCCATCCGGCAAGTTTGGTAATCTCATTTTCATTCAATACAAACTGTTCCTGTTTTTCTTTTGGCGTTTCAATATTGACTACAGGATTTTCTTTATGATCACTGTAAATCATCGTCAATAATTTAGTGCCTGATTTTTTCTGTATAACAGATTTTTTTCCTTGTATCAGTGATGGCTTGAAAACAAAAAATTCATCCGGTGTCACTGTTCCCTGAACAATGTTTTCTCCCAATCCCCAGACTCCTGCGAGATGGATCACATTGCGAAAACCTGATTCAGGCTCCAGCGTGAAACCTACGCCGGAGCAGGCTTTGTCTGCACGCACCATTTTTTGTATACCGACTGATAAAGCAGTTTTATCATGAGCAAAGCCACCGTCTTCACGATACTTGATGGCTCTATCTGTGTAAAGTGATGCAAAACATTTTTGGACTGCTTCCAGCAATGCTTTTTCTCCTTTGATGTTAAGATAAGATTCATGCTGCCCTGCAAAACTCGCTTCAGGCAAATCTTCAGCGGTGGCGCTGCTCCTTACTGCAACTGCAGCATCTGCTTTGCCGCATAATTCTTTATATGAAGCAATGATTTCATCAGAAAGGTCTTTTGGCATTTTTGCATGCAACAGTAATTCTCTTGATTGCCTGCCAATTTCTTTAAGGTTTGAAAATTTTTCTTTGTCTAATCGTTCCATTATTTCATGCAAACGTTCACGCAGTTTATTATCATCCAGAAAGTGCCAGAAGGCAGAAGCAGTAGTCGCAAAACCGTTCGGTACTTTGATCCCTTTGGAAGAAAGGTTTTTGAGCATTTCACCAAGCGACGCGTTTTTCCCTCCGACAACCGGAATATCGGCGATGCTTATCTCATTAAATTTTTTGATAAGGATTGACATAAAATAGTTTTTCCAAAGCTGGAATATTAAGTGGTGGTTTATTATGACAGTTATCAGAGATGCTTATGATTTGTGTCAACAATCCATGTCTGAGATCAGATTTTATCGGCTGACATTATTTGCCGGCTAATTTCGTCTTGTATAATTCAAACCATACTGTGCAAACCATACTTACAATAATGCAAATGACATAATGTGAGGCGTTAATGGCATTCAATTGGAAAATAATTTTCAGAGGTGCTAAGAAATAAATGGATAACAGAAAAATGACCGAGACAAGCAAAACATAAGGCACTAACGAGTTTTTATAGCGAATTGTTTTTACAAACGTTTCTTCAAATGAACGATTGGCAAACGTGAGAAATATATTGCTCAGCACAAGTGTTGTGAAAACAATGGTGCGCACATATTCGATAGCATAATCTCGTTTCATGAAGTAATAATAAAGCGAGAGTGTCCCCGCTGCAATGATAACGCCCTGAATAAAACTTATCAGCAATTCGCCCGAAGAAAACATATTCTGTGTATGTGGCCGGGGATTTTTCTTCATGATGTTATTTTCTACCGGCTCACGTTCGTAAAAAATAGAACAGGTCGGCCCCATAATTATTTCCAGGAAAATAATATGTATGGGCGTAAAAATATTGGGGAACTTCCATCCCAACACAAGCGGAACAGAAGCAATTGAAATGATGGGTATGTGAATGGAAATAATATAGCGCACTGCTTTTTTAAGATTGTTATAAATCTTTCTTCCTTGTTGAATAGCATCAGTTATTTTTCCAAGGTTGTCGTCTGTTATGATTAAGTCTGCTGCTTCTTTTGCTATTTCGGTGCCTTTGCTTCCCATCGCAATTCCGATGTGCGCTGATTTCAGCGCAGGCCCGTCATTTACACCATCTCCGGTCATCGCAACAATTTCCCCATTTGATTTCAACGCGTCTACCAATTTTAATTTTGCATCGGGGAACATGCGTGCATAAATAGTTGTGCTCGTTACAATTTGCTTCAGCTCTATCGTTGATAATTTCATCAACTGTTCTCCGGTAATATATTTTTCATAATCTCTTATTCCAACTTGCGCTGCAATGTTCATCGCAGTTTCTGCGTAATCGCCGGTAACAAGTTTGATTCCAATGCCCGCACCGTACCATTTATTGAATTCATCTTTCACATTTTTTTTAGGTGGGTCATACAATGCTAACAAACCTTCGAATCTCCAATTAAAATCATCTTGCTCAGCAGGATATTCACCTGTGTGATCTGATGCGCTGCATACACCCAACACACGGTAGCCCGAAGCAGCCATTTGCTGAACGAATGCCTTTGTTTTTATTATGGTAAGCTCATCTAATTTGCAAATACGCAATATTCTTTCAGGAGCACCTTTTGCCGCAATCAGTTGATGTTCGCCCGAACGATAAACATGCGTCATCATGGGTGGCTGACCGCTTAATGGATATTCATGCACCATTCGGAAATTTCTGTCATCAAGCGGGTTCAAATGAATTTGGTATGCTTCAACAATGGCTTTCTCCATCGCATCAAAAGGTTCTATCTCACTTGCCATACGGGCATAACGGAGCACAGAAGAATTTTTCAATTCCATTTTATCATTAAGCTCTTCCATATGATTTGTTTTAAAATCATAGATCGATTTCACCTGCATTTTGTTTTCAGTGATCGTTCCTGTTTTGTCGAGACATATCACGCTTACTGCTCCAAGGTTTTCGATTATCTGCGGCTGGCGCGTGATGATGCCAAGCTTAGCCATGTGCGATGCGCCCAATGCCATGAAAGAAGAAAATGCAACCGGTATTTCTTCCGGCACGGCAGCCATTGCCAGCGTGAGCCCCAATAATAAACTTTGTATGATATCTCTGCTATGTAAATAATTCAACAACCATATTAATGCAAATGCGGTGAAACCAATAAAAGCCATGATCTTCACAAAGCGCCCAATCTGTTCCTGCAGCAATGTTTTGGAACTGCTGATTGTGGCAAGAGATTTTCCAAGTTTGCCAAGCATTGTTCTGTTTCCTATTGCAGTTACAATTGCATGGCATTTGCCTGAATTGATAGTTGTTCCCTGAAAGAGCTGATTGAAATTTTCATTAATATTTTTGTCAACAGGAATTGACTCGCCTGTCAGGATTGATTCGTTTACGCTCAAATCATTTGCATGAACGATTAATGCATCCGCCGGAACCCGGTTGCCTTCTTCCAATATCATCAAATCGCCTGGAAGCAAATCTTCTGACAAAATGGTTTGCTCTTTGCCGTCGCGAACTACAACAATTTTCGGCTCTGTATATTGTTTCAGAGCGGCTAATGCTTTTGTGCTCTTAACTTCCTGATAAACGGAAATTGCAGCAACAAAAACCATGGCAGCCAACATTAATATTCCTTCGCCCGATTCTCCCAAAATAAAATAAAGAGAACATGCGACCATCAGCAAAAGAAACATCGGGTCCTTTATTATATCCCACACAATGCGGAAAAAATTATATTGGCTATCTCCCTTGAATGTATTTTTCCCAAATTGTTTTATCAACAGGGGGATATCTGATTGTTTTAAGCCGGTGACTACATCTTTATTCATTGTATTTTCTTGCATGCACAAAGTGAAGTGAGTCGTCTGTTATTATAACTTTTTTGATACTAATGCGCTTGAGGAATTGGGTTAAATATTTACACCAAGCTACTTTGTTTAAGAAAAGACTGTCCATATTAGAATCATGCGAAGGGGTGATAACAATCAATTGCTGCAGTTTCCCAAATCACTATGTTTAATAAGTTTTTTTATTTACAATCATTCATTATCCCTCATTAAAATTAAGTCATGACAAAGATTTTAGTGCCAACCGATTTTTCTGCCAATTCAAAAGCGGGTATCAGGTTCGCTATGCAATGTTCGGCTCAACAAAAATCAGAACTGATTTTTATTTACATATTGCACGCCATCCGATTGCCGCAATGGCCGGAAGAGGCATTTAAAAAATATGCAGACAGCGAAAAAATCATCTATGAAGATAAGCTGAAAAAGTTTATTGCAGGCATGTATAAATCAATGCATGTTAAGCCGGGTAAATATTCCTGTATTGTAGAGCAAGGAATTTCTCCTGACATTTCTATCATGGATTATTGCAGAAGCAGAAAGGATATTGAATTTATTTGTATTGCAACCCATGGCGCAGGGAAGCTTAAAAAGTTGTTTGGCACAAATACAGGGAATCTGATCACAAAATCTGAAGTGCCTGTGATTGCTGTGCCGAAGGATTATCGTAGAAAACCGTTGACACAATTGTTGTATGCAACAGATTTTTATAACTACAAAGAAGAACTGAAAAAAGTGGAAGCCTTTGCGCTTCCTTTAAAAGCAAAAATTAAAATGTTGCACCTGACTTGGCCCTATGAAGTTTTGCCCGATGCGAAAACCATCGAAAAAGATATAAAGAAAGGTTATCGTTTTGGTATCAGTTTACAGATTCATAAAATCAATCTGATCGATTCTCTTTACGTTGATCTTCAGAAACAAATTGCCAAATTGAAACCCTCTTTAATAATCATGTTCACAGATCAGCAAAGAAGCCTTTTTCAAAAATTATTTTTTCCAAGTAAATCAGAACAATTATCATTTAGCACCACCATTCCACTGTTGGCATTTCATAAGAAATAATTTGTAAAAGCCGGCATGCTTTTATGGGCGAATTCGACCGGGTGAAAAGTATAACCGACATTTGTAATTATGGACTCGCTCACTCATATTGCGCTTGGTGCCTGCATGGGCGAAGCATTTGCCGGTAAAACGCTGGGCAAAAAAGCAATGCTTTGGGGAGCTATGGCGCAAAGTGTTCCCGATATAGATTTTGTTGCTTCGTTCTGGATGGATACACCTTCAAGCCTGTTAGCACACCGTGGGTTCACTCATTCGTTTTTGTTCTGCACAATGATTACTCCCTTGTTTGCTTTGCTTGCAGAACGGCTTCACAGGCCTCATAACATCCGGCTTGGCAAATGGATGTTGTTTTTCGGTGGCACAATTTTCATACACATCTGTATCGATGCATTTAATAATTATGGTGTAGGATGGTTGGAACCTTTCAGCCATCAGCGCATTTCATTCAATGCAATTTATGTAGCGGACCCTTTCTTCTCCGTTTGGGCAGGCATTGCATGCATGGCGCTTATTGTTTTGCAAAAAAGAAAACCCCAACGGAAAAAATGGTGGGCAATGGGGCTTGGGTTAAGCACGTTGTATTTGTGCTATTGCTTATTTAATAAATCAAAAATCGATTCAGAAGTAAGGGAGATCTTAAGCAGTCAAAAAATTGCTTATACCAGATATTTTACCACACCTGCGCCACTGCAAAACTGGCTATGGTATGTGGTGGCCGGTAACGACAGTGGTTATTATGTCGGCTTCCGTTCAATATTTGATAGCAAAAAAAAAGTCGACTTTCAATATTTCCCGCGCAATGATTCTTTACTGAAACCCATGCAAGACCATGAAGACCTCCAACAGCTCATCCGTTTTTCAAAACAATTTTATGCGGCGGAAATGTGGGGCGACACGGTTGTGTTCAACGACCTTCGTTTTGGCCAGATTCTCGGATGGCAAAACCCAAAAGGAAAATTTGTTTTCCATTATTTCTTGCAGCACGACGCAGATAATAAGCTCGTAGTTCAGCGTGGAAGATTTGAAGGATGGAACTGGCGAACAGCGAAATCTTTAGTAAAAAGGATAGAAGGAAATTAGTTTCTATTTATTTTTTCTCATTGCCATCATGCAAAAATGAGAACAATCATTTTTGAGAATTTGCTTCCCGGATTATTTCCCCTGAGATTCCAGATCATACTCCGCAATCCTGGAATTTATTTTCTGCAAATGCTTATCCACTCGTAGCTTATGCTGTTCGAGTTTTTCTTTCACCATTAGCAATTTGTCTTTGCTGCATCGCCCGTCCATCGCTCCTCTGAGCTTGCTTAATTGTTTCTTCAGTTTTTTTCGCGTTTCAGATCCTTTATCCGGAGCAAATAATGTAGCCAATGCTCCGCCTGTCGCAAGACCGGCTGCAATGAATAATTTTGATGATTTTTTCATGATTGTTATTTTATTATTCGTTAATCAATAAAGATGATGTTGTCTCCTTTTCTTTTGTGGCCTGCAGGGTGTTCATCGCCGTAGCCAAGAATGATAGAAAGAAAAACCTGTTCTGAATCAGGGATTTTTAGTTTCGGAAAACTTTTTGTGTTCTCAACAAACTTGCAAACACGACCAAACGGAATATGCCTATAGTTTTTGCGATGCCCAGATAATCAGCACTACAATCAGTATCGCAAACCCAATGTAATAAAGCCTCTTTTGGCGAATAGAGGCGAGGTACTCTTTGGTGAAGGAGGCATATAGTCCTTCAATTTTTTCTCCCGCCTGCAGATTGGTTTTTTTGAAGATTTCAAGCCAATCATCATTTAATTCATTTGAACCTTTTTCTCTTTCTTTTATGTCAAGTACCTGCATGTTCCTGACAAGATGCACCAGTTCTCTTTCAACTTCTTTTTTGTTGCCATTGTCTCCTTTAGCATGCTCATTCACCACATCGCTGATGTCTGCAAAATGTCCATCTGCTAATTTCAATAGTTTGATGATTTCTTTCCTGAGTTCATATTTGTCGAAACTCATGTTGTTGTCAATTTAAGATTTGTAATTATGATGATGACCGGCCATTTAAAACCGAAAGCCAATTCCTGTCGATATTTTGAATGAATTAATTTTTACCGGCTCTCCTGATGTATATCCAGAATTGTTTTGCATCTGCATTTGCCCCATATTGCCGGATATTGGAAAAACAAAGCCTGCACTGTTTGGGACGTATAAATTTTTGTTGATGTCAATATTCAGCAAGAATTGAAATCCCGCAATCCAAACAATATTTTTTTGAAATGAACTGATCCCAAAATGTTTTGCTGTTGCATCATTCATTTGCATGGATAACGGGATAATAACTCCTGTGGTGACGCCGCTCATAAAATGAAACCTGCTTTTGCTTACATCTCCATTAAGCGATGCATAATCTAAAAACGCGCTTGCCTTGAGCGATAACATATCGGCGTTGCCGAACAAATATTCTTCATCGCCTGAAACATCAGGTGGGTTGCTCAATGCAACTTTCATTGAATAATAACTGGCATCTAACTGAAACTGAAAACCTTTTTTGTTATTGATCCCGACTGTTACTTCAATGGGCACCTGGTTTTTGAAATAAGCGGCGTAATGTTTTGAAGAATCGAAAGGCTTCGATTCATATCCTGTTTTGATTTGAGCCACCAGCGGCCGGTCATTCAGTGTTGCTTGCCAACCGGTGTGCAATTCGCCAAACCAGGAAAAGCTTCTCGTTTCCTGCGAATAACTTTTTGTTATAAAGCAAAACGGAGCAAAAAGAAAAAAAAAGAATTGAATTGTTGTTTTCATCCGTCAGTTTTGTTATTCAACCAAAACTATACATCCTGTTCAACAGCTTTGATGATGCAAATCAGATGTGGTTATGATTTTAATCGTTTACGGCGCAAAAGCAAATATTGGAAAATGAATACCCGCGGATGAGTTAGTATAAAAATCAATTCTCCTGTTTGTAATAAAAAGTGAAGAGATAGATAATAAAGCGGATAATCTGGTAAGAGCTCCAGCGCAGCAATTGTTTAAAAATATTTTTTGATTTGGAATATCTCACGTTGGTAATAGCAAGGCAATCATTTTGAATGATGTTGTCTAGCATTTGTTCCATCTCTTTTGAAATCCCATCGTTGCGTACGTCAAGATTCAATTCAATGCTTATGTAAGCACTGATATGGTTGATATTATAAGAGCCGATGGTGAGCCATTTGCTGTCGCACACAGCAACTTTTGCGTGGAGAACGGTAGGTTGATATTCGTACAGTTCTATTTTATTTCGCAGCAGCCAATCATACATCCATCGTTCCGCATTTTTTGCCAGCCCGATGTCTGATGTGCCTGCAATAACAACTCTTATTTTTACGCCACGGTCAGCCGCGTTGCGCAAGAACCTGCGGATCACTTTGCCCGGCAAAAAATAACTGCACACAATTGTAATATGCGATTGGGCATTCCTCAGCATTTCGATGTAGGTTCTGGAGACTTCAATTTTTCTTCTCACCCAATCATTTCGCCTCATCCTGATATCGCATAATTCCTGTTCCTTAAAATCAAATAATAATTTTTTTTCTTCGCAGGGAGTGATGCCCATTTTAAGAGGAAACCCGTTCCATGTTTTCCAGCACAGCACACAAAGCTGTTTGGCAATTTCTCCTTCTGCATACAGTGCAAAATCAAGCCATGCGGGTATTTCAGGGAAATCATTATAGCGGTCGGCGATATTTATTCCACCCACCAGCGCAAATGTTGCATCGGCAACAAAAACTTTATGATGCATCCTTCTGCCAAAATAAAAATGTTTGCTTTTGAATATGGGCTCAAAAAAACGGAAACGGACGCCGGCATCTGATAATGTATGAATGAATTTTCCGGGAAGGCTTTGTGAAGCATAACCATCGGCAAGCAGGTGCACATGCACATTTCTTTTTGCAGCAGCTATCAATGCATCGGCTACCATCGTTCCGGTCTCATCACTATTAAAAATATAAGACTGCAGGTGAATGCTATCAGTTGCCTGATCGATCAATGATAACAACAAATCAAAATATTCCTTGCCACCGCGCACAATTCTCGCTTTATTATTTGCTGAGTATAATGAAGAATTTATTTGAGCCCGTGGCATAGCGCAATATAATCCTAAGCGCTCAAATATAGTTGTTCATAGTAATTGTTGCCAGGCTATTGCTTCAAAAATGATAATTAGAAATTTCAATATGGCATAAAAATTATGGAAACGGGGATATTAATAAACCGCAATCCTCTGACCTTGTTGGCAATTAAGTTTTTGCCAGCTGATTAGCTAAGGCAAAAAGCAAGTGCAACTAATCAGCGTTCTTCTTATCCGTATGAATCCCGAATAACCCCGGTCATGTCGATCATTTCTTTCATGGAAATAGGGAAGTTCAATCGTTCCTAATCTTTCTCGCTAACAAAATAATCCTGAATTTGATGCTGTCGTAAATTAAGCCCAGCAATAATATCAATGAAGCAAAGACCAACATATACAGAGATACTTTTGTATAAAAAATACCACCAACAATCCCACCAACGAAGAAGAAGCTAATAATGGTCAGGCGAAGCCTTATGGATGAGAATAATTTTTTTCTTTGTTCAATTGTTTTGTAGAAGAAAAGCTGTGATAATTCTATCCCCAGATCGGTGAAAAGCCCGGTGAGATGGGTGGTTCTCACGGTTGCATTTGAAATCGTAGTGACTAAGGAATTCTGTAATCCCATTGCAAACAGCAAACTGAAAGCAATTAAATCTGGATGATGCACAATTAAATGCTGCCCCCAAAACCCAATGAAGAATAAAATAGCACATTCAATGGAGGCAGGGATAAAATAAATATACTGCTCATTTTTTTTGGAAATTAATTCCATCAAAAAATTGGAAACAAAAGAGCCGAGGAAAAAGAAAAAAATATATAGGAAATACACAAAGCCTTGCCAGAAGTTCAGCTTTAAAACTTCATCCATAAAAAATGCAAAGTGCCCGGTAACGTTTGTTGTTAATCGCTGAACAGATAAAAACCCTACAACATTCACCAGCCCTGCAACGAAGGATAATAAAGATGCGATTCTTAAATTGTGGCTAAGTGTTCTTGTTTTACCTCGATGCCGGAACATTTTAATCAGTGATTTATTTTATCAAGTTAGGATTATTCTTCAAATGATCTGGCTGAAGTTGTAATGTTTACATCAAAATAAAAACCTTTAAGGTTTCAAAGCTCTTAAAGGTTAATAACAGAAACATGTTTATAATAAATTTCTTCAGCGCATTTTTTATTTTGGTTTAACACAGCAATTGTAAATTGTTTTTTTCTCTGCATTTACTTTTGGGCTTAGATATGGAATTCCTAATCCCATTCCCCGAATAATGAGCAGGCATGCCATCATCAGCATCATATAAGGATATGCTTTTCGTATTTTTTGCCTGATGTTTATGTTGACAAAATTTCCAAAAAAAGCAACGCTCCACATCATTGGCAAAGTGCCTAACCCGAAAAAAGCCATAAAGAAAATACTTTTGAAAACATCACCGGCAGCGGTAGCGCCTGCGACTGCCATGTAAACCAATCCGCAAGGAAGCAATCCATTCAGTAAACCAATTGAAAATAAAGAACTATGATTTTTTTGAAAGAGCAGCTTCCCCAATTTTTCCCTGAGCTTTGACAAACGGGTTAACAGAAATTTGTTGCCATCAAAAGCTGTTATTCGTTTTGGCAAAATAATAAAAGCAATAATCAATATGCCAAGAATAATTGAAAGCCATTGCTGAAAACCAAATAACGCCACTGTTTTTCCAACGCTGCCAAACACTAAGCCAAAAAAAGAATAAGTTATGATTCGCCCGATATTGTATATCAGTGCGCCGGAAAATTTTGGCCAAAAATAATTGCTGTTGATTGGCAACGACAATGCCAATGGCCCACACATGCCAATGCAGTGAAAGCTTCCAATCAATCCCATTACAAATGCAGTTAAAAAAATAGCCATCTTATCAGATAATTATTTTCTTTTCAAAATAATATTTCACGCTATCCACGCTCCACAAAATATGCAATTCATGAAGCCCTTTATTTGCAGAAGTAATCGGCATCGTTAATAATGTGTCCTGCAAAGAAATATTTCGCTTCACATCTTTATTTTCATCTGCAGGGCAATATAATTCTGCAGTGCCCGTGATTTTTTTTCCTGAAAAATCTTTCGGGAATTTGATGAGCAATTGATTGCTTTTTATTTCATACTGCACATTTTCTGACAGCGCATCTGCACGTTTGATCTCATCAATCTGCTCCTGGAATTTCAGCTCTTTTCCATAATAATCGGTTGTTACCAAATCCATTTTTTGTATGGATGATTTATATACCAGGAATAATATCCCTGCTATGAATAGTGAGTAAACAACAAGTATCTTATATCCCCAGTTCATAAAATAATATTTTGTTAGTTATAAATTTCAGGGCCAATGAAAGTGGCTTTGATTGTTTTTATTTTTTTGTCCTTCTCGTACATGCCGATTTGCAATATCGTTTTCCAGCTTTTGACTTCATTTCTGTTTAGCTTCACGAAAAACTGGAGGTGAGAATAATCTTCTTTCTTAACGATTAAATCGCTATCTCCTATGAGCTGGATTTCACCGTTCATGTTTTCCAGCTTTAGTGTAAATGGAATGTCTTTATGTGTTTTGTTTACCAGTTTCAAATTGTATAAGTTGCTGATCCGTCCATCAGGCAAGGATGTGTAAGTCATACCTGCAGTGCGCATTAGCCTTGCATCCAGATCTGTCCGGCTTACCAATAAAAAAACAAGCAAGGACAGCAGCAATGTAAGAACAGTGATGTATCCTTTTATTCTTGTTGTGAGTTTTAGCTGAACGCCATTCGTAATACTATTCTCCGATGCATAGCGGATCAGCCCTTTTGGTTTATGAATGCTCGTCATAATTGCATCGCATGCGTCAATGCAAGCAGTGCAGTTCACGCATTCAAGTTGAGTGCCGTTTCTTATATCGATGCCGGTTGGGCACACTCTTACGCAGGCCATGCAATCAATACAATCACCCAATTTCGTGTAGGCTTCAAACTTTGCAGCGAGGTCTTTGCAACCACCATTGCCTTTGCAATCCGTGCAATTGCAATCATCATCTTTGTCTGCGGTTTTTTTTGATTGCCTGGATATTTTTCCTCTGGGTTCACCACGTTTATGGTCATACGCTACAACAATGGAATTCTTATCAAGCAGGACGCCCTGCAATCTCCCGTAAGGGCAAACCACAATACAAGCCTGTTCCCTGAACCACCAATACACGAAGAAAAAAACAGTAGTAAATATGAGCAATGAAATCAAAGTGCCAACGTGTACGGAAGGATTTCTTACATAGCCCAACACTTCATCCATGCTGATGAGATATGCTAAAAAGAAATTAGCTATGATAAAAGAGATGACAAAAAATAGGATGAACTTGAACCCCCTTTTCATCAATTTTTTTCGGTTCCATGGCATTGCCTTTAATTGTTTTTGCTGTGCGGCATCGCCATCAATCCAATATTCAATTTTGCGAAAAACCATTTCCATAAAAATGGTTTGGGGGCAAGCCCATCCGCAAAAAATTCTGCCAAACGCCACGGTGAACAAAATAACGAACACCACAAATGTGAGCATCGCAATGCCGAATATGAAAAAATCCTGCGGCCAAAAAACCATGCCGAAAATAATGAACTTGCGGCCCAGTATGTTCAGCATAAATAATGGCTCGTCATTCAATTTGATAAACGGAAGCGTAAAAAAAACAATCAGATAAAATATGCTAAACCATGTGCGCAGATTATATAACCTGCCTTTAGGCTTTTTAGGGTTAATATAATTTCTTTTGCCATCTTTTGTAATAGTGGCAACAGAATCGCGGTAGGTTCCTTTTTTATCTATTGCAATAACTTCTTCCATAAAATAAATTTCTTACCGCACTAATTTTTAATTGGTTCATTTGCCAAAACTTTCTTGTTGTCAATCGTTGCAGTTCTTGCATTTGCGGAGTCGGGTTTTATTGTTCTTGTGGAATCTGTTTCCTGATACAAATCGCCCTGAGGCGCTTTTGCATTGGCTGGGTGAGTGCCATGCAACGATTTAACATAGCTGGCCAGATAGCTGATTTCTTTCGGGGAATATACACTCGACCATGATTGCATTCCTTTGTCCGGATAACCAACTTTGATGGTGTGATAAATATCATTCAATGAGCCTTTATGCAGCCAATAATCATCAGTAAGATTTGGGCCCGCTCCACCTTCGCCTGACTTTCCGTGACAAGCCCAGCATACATTTGCAAAAATTTCTTTCCCTTTTGCAATGCCTGCTGCATCGGCAACAGGAATATTATTCTCATCAATTTTATCTTTATTTTTTGCTTCATAGATTTCCTTTTGAACTTTGGCTTGTTCCATTTCAGCAGCATATTCCTGTGTAGGGTTTTTGCCAATGCCAAATACATGAAAATTTAAAAGATAGATAACAGCAACAACGATGGTTATATAGAAACCATATTTCCACCATGGCGGCAACGCATTATCCAGTTCCTGAATGCCATCATAATTATGGTCTAATAAATAATCTGCTTCTCTTTCCATCGGCACTGCTTTGGTAAATATTTTCCTGTCTAATTTTGACCATAGCAATTTCAATCTTGATACTGATTTAACAGATCCATCCGCGTGTGCCAGTTCTTTATATACATTTCGTATACTGAAATAGAGAAACAAAATCGCGATTACTTCAATAGCAATCACCGCGGCAAAAAAATAAAATGCGGTTGCGGAAAGCCCGCCATAATTGGAAACCACTTTCACTGCTTCGCTTGATGAAGTGCTTTGCGCTGATGAAGTTTGTGATGAGAACAATAAAGTGGCTATTAATATTGCTCCCACAACTTTTGCTGCAGTTTTATTTTTTTCAAGCAACTGCTTGCTTAAGACCAATAACACCTGGCCAAATGCCCAAATTACAAAAACCAGAAAAAATGCGATTGCCACCAGAAGCATTTCGAGCTGATTATTATCTGAGGCTACTGCTTTTTCTGCAGAAGCTGTTTCACTCTGTGCCATCGCAGTTGACGCCATCAATAAAATGCCTGAGCACAGAATTAATTTTTTCTTTACTAAATAAATGAGGTTCATACTTGCTTAATTTATAATGTTGGGTTAGTTGGTTCATTATTGTCAAGCGGGATGTTTGATAATTCAGCCACTCGTTCTTTTCCCATTTTTTTTACAAACACTAAAAGCACAACAAAAAACAAAAAGAAAATAAACAACGATATGAGTGGATATATATCCGCATTTTTCATTGTTTCGGCATATTGTTTAATGAATTTGAACATGGTTTTATTTATTTATGGTGGCAGTTTTATTTTTTCCAATGTCAGCTCCCAGGCGCTGTATGTATGCAATCAATGCGATCACTTCTTTTTTGGGAGATATGCGGATGCTATCGCTGATCAGGTTATCAGAAATTTCTTTTGCCTGCGCATTCAGATCTGCCACTGCTTGTTTTTCATAACCTTTTTCATAAGGCACACCTAAGGTCCGCATGGCATTAATTTTTGCTTCAGTAGTTGAAACATCAAGGTCTTGCTCCAGCATGAATGAGTATGAAGGCATGATAGAACCTTCGCTCATGGAAGATGGTTCGCGAAAATGACGGAAATGCCAGCCGTTGGTTTTTTTAAGATTGCCGGTGCCTTCTCTTGCCAGATCAGGGCCAATGCGCTTGCTGCCCCACTGGAACGGATGGTCATACACAAATTCACCTGCTTTTGAATATTCACCGTAGCGTTCAGTTTCACTTCTGAAAGGGCGGATCATTTGTGAGTGGCAAGTGTAACATCCTTCACGCACATAAATATCTCTCCCTTGCAATTCAAGCGGCGTATATGGTTTCACGCTGCTGATAGTAGGAATGTTTGATTTTATAAGAAATGTTGGAACCATTTCAATCGCACCACCAATCAAAATCACAATAAGGCTCACCAACATTAATTTTATAGGCCTTCTTTCTATCCAGCGATGCCAATGCTCACCAACATGGGGCACATAATTTTTTTCTAAAGGTGCTGCTTCTGCTTCTTCATTCGCAACTAATTTTCCTGCCTTCGCAGTTTTGTAAATATTATATACCATAAAGATTACACCAATCAAATACAGCGTGCCGCCTAATGAGCGCATGGCATAAAATGGTTTCATGTAAGTGACTGTTTCGAGGAATGTGTATTTCAATTGACCAGCTTCAGTGAATTGTTTCCACATAGAGCTTTCCTGAAACCCTGCCCAATACATTGGTATCGCATAAAATAAAATACCAAGTGTTCCCAGCCAGAAATGAACATTCGCTAATTTCTTCGAATGCAAATCAGTTTTATAAATACGTGGGAATAGCCAATATAACACGCCGAAAGTCAGCATGCCATTCCAGCCTAATGCGCCAATATGAACATGAGCAATGATCCAATCGGTATAATGACTAATTGCGCTTACGCTTTTTAATGAAAGCATCGGACCTTCGAATGTTGCCATGCCGTAACATGTCACAGCAACAACCATAAATTTCAGAATCACATCATCTCGCACTCTATCCCAGGCGCCACGTAGTGTGAGCAATCCATTTATCATTCCGCCCCAGCTCGGAAAAATGAGCATAAAAGAAAATACAATTCCTAATGATTGTGCCCAGTTAGGCAATGCAGTATATAATAAATGATGCGGGCCGGCCCAGATGTATAAAAAAATCAATGCCCAAAAGTGAATGATAGAAAGCCGGTAAGAATATACGGGGCGATTAGCTGCTTTAGGAAGAAAATAATACATCAATCCTAAATAGGGCGTGGTCAGAAAAAATGCTACCGCATTATGGCCGTACCACCATTGTACCAATGCATCCTGCACACCGGAATAAATGCTGTAGCTTTTCAGCCAGGTATAAGGCAATTCGCCGGAACGCACAATATGCAGCACAGCTACTGTCACGAATGTTGCTATATAAAACCAGATGGCAACGTATAAATGTTTTTCTCTTCTTTTAATAATAGTGCCGAACATGTTCCATCCGAATACGACCCAAATGATGGTGATGGCGATATCGATCGGCCAAATTAATTCTGCATATTCTGCTCCCTGCGAAAGCCCTAAAGGCAATGTGATGGCTGCACCTACAATAATCAGTTGCCATCCCCAAAAATGTATCTTGCTCAATGCATCGCTGAACATTCTTGTTTTGCAAAGGCGTTGCAATGAATAATACACGCCCGTAAAAATTCCGTTTCCAACGAATGCAAAAATCACGGCATTGGTATGCAATGGCCGCAATCTGCCGAAGGATGCATATTGTGTAATATTCAATGACGGGAAAACCAATTGCAACGCCACATACAATCCGGCGAGCATGCCCACTACTCCCCACAAAATAGTGGCGACAGCAAAGTTTTTTACTATCCTGTTGTCGTAATAAAATTTTTCTACCTGCATTTTTCTATGATTTGATTTTAGTTAAAGTTTTAGTAGTTGTGGAAGAAGAATCAGATGGCTCCGTATCATCAAAGAGTATTCTTACAGAAGGTGTGTAATCATCGTCGTATTGCCCGGATTTCACGCTGATCAGGAATGCGGTTAAAAAACCTCCTGCCACTAATATGCTGATGCCGACCAAAACAAAAAAGACGCTCATTGATTTTTTTTAATTGGGCCTAAAAATAACAGCAGTAATAATTTTTAATAATGATGCGTATCAAACAAAAAGATGATTATGGTCAGGCGAAATTTATAAGCCTTTGAACCTTGCGCTGATCGAGGACAATAATGTAACGAGCAGCACAATGCTTATACTGCTTGCTGGCATTAAGATGGCTGCGACCATAGGAGAAAGCATGCCTTGTACGGCAAATGACAAGCCTGCTATATTGTATAGGATTGATAAAACAAAACTGGCTGCAACAATCCTTTTTCCTAATTTTGCA
>DATGIX010000134.1:0-13413 GCA_035295505.1 Puia sp.
ATATTTTGAATGATCAGTTAAAGCTCGTTCCTGTTGGCGTGCCAGGAAATTTATACATTGGTGGAGTAGGAGTGGCCAGAGGTTATGCCAACGATGAAGAGAAAACAGGTTTTGCTTTCATGCATGATCCATACAATAATAAGTTGGGTGAAAGAATGTATCGCACAGGTGATCTTGGAAGAATGTCGCCCGATCTTCAGATGGAGTTCATCGGCAGAAAAGATAACCAGGTGAAGATACGCGGCTTCAGAGTGGAGCTTGGTGAAATAGAAAGTGCCATCCGGCAATCGGCTTTAGTAAAAGATGTTGTGGTGATTGCAAAAGAAAACAGTGAACGGATCAAGCAACTGATCGTGTATGCAGTGCCGAATGAAAAATTCAATAAAGATGCAGTGGTTGAATATCTGAAAGAAAGATTACCGGAATACATGGTGCCGACGTTGTTCATGGAGCTGGAAGCTTTGCCACTCACATCCAATGGGAAAATTGATAAAAAAGCTTTGCCCGAATTTGATTTCAGCAAGCAGCTTAATAATATCAAAACCCCTCCAAGAAATAATAAAGAAAAAGAAATTGTAGATATCTGGCAACTTGTACTTCATATTCAGGTAGGCATTGACGATAATTTCTTCAGCCTTGGCGGGCATTCGCTTTTGGCAGTTCAGATACTTTCGAAAATGGAGCGCATCACGGAGAAAAAATTACCGCTGAGCATTCTTTTTAAATGCCCTACTATAAGACAGTTGTATGATTACCTGCAAATGGATAACAATAAAAAATCCTGGAAATCTCTTGTGCCGATTAAAGCAAGCGGAGATAAAATGCCGATTTATATAGTGCATGGAGACGGGCTGAATGTGCTCAATATCAACAACCTTGCATCGCACATGGATGAAGAGCAGCCTGTGTATGGCCTGCAACCTAAAGGTTTGCTTGAAGAAGATCAGCCATTTGATAATATGCATGATATAGCAAAGCATTATATCACAGAAATACTCGAACAGAATCCTTCAGGGCCGTATGCGCTGGCAGGATATTCATTCGGTGGTTATGTTGCCATTGAAATGAAGAAACAACTGGAGCAGATGGGCAGGCAGGTAAAAATGCTGGCGATTTTTGACACCAATGCAGATAATCTGGAATATTGCAAAGACCTGCACGAGATACTTCCGCAAAAAATGAAAAGACAGGTGCCAAAATTTTTGTTCATCACAAAATCAATGATCAAAGACCCAAAAAAAACTGCGGCATATCAGTTGAGTGTCGTCTCACGGAAAGTAAATAAAATTATTCATCCGCATCAATCGCATGTTCTGAAGCAGTCTGCCAATTTTCAGCCACATTGGGAAAAAATAAATGAAAAGCATGCCCTCGCTTTTCGTAATTATAAAATGGAGGCTTTTGATGGTCAGGTTGTTTTGTTCAAAGCAAAAGACCGTATGTATTTCGTGGATGATGAAAAACATTTCGGATGGAACAAATATGCTAAAAAAGGAGTTGTTGTGTATGAAGTGCCGGGTGATCATAAGACCATGCTTGAAATGCCCAACGCTGTTGAGTTTGCGAAATGCCTGCAGCAGGCGCTGGATAATGCATAAAAAAATGACTTTTAATAAACTGGTTTTATGAACATCAGGCTTTTTACAAACGATGATTTGACTGCATGCACAAAAATTTTTGTGAACACTTATAATCAGGCACCATGGAATTATCACTGGGAACTGCAAGCTGCCGAAACATATCTTTCTGAATACATCAGTTCAAAATACTTTGCAGGTTATGTTCTTTGTGATGAAAGCGGAATTGCTGCTGCCATGTTTGGCCATAAAAAAACATGGTGGACGGGCAGCACGCTTTATATTGATGAATTGTTTGTTTCTCCCAATAAGCAGGGAGTGGGTTATGGCAAACAGCTAATGGCTTGCGCTGAAAAATATTGCAAAGAAAATGGTTGTAGCAACATCACGCTGATGACGAACAGGCACATGCCTGCATTTAAATTCTACAATAAGCTCGATTTTATTTCCGCAGACCAGAATGTTTTTTTGTTCAAGCTGATTGAGTGATCGATAATGTAAAAGTTGTTCCTTCATCCGGTTTTGATGCTGAAGTGATATTGCAATTAATAGCTTTTGCAAGATCGCGTATGATATGCAAGCCCAGCCCATGCTTTGAGCCGCTGTCTGCGGAATCATCGTACAACGCTTTTAATTTTTCATTGGTGATGCCCAGTCCGTTATCAGTGATCGATAAAAACTGTTTATCATTTTCGCTCCAGGCTTTCCATTCAATTTTCCCTTCCGGAATATTTGATAATGCTTTTGCTGCATTATTAGTTAGGTTATACATAATTGTCCTCAAATAATTTTCATCTGTCTCAATCTGCAAGTCATTTTCATTTTTAAAACTGAACGAAATGTTTTCATGATCAGCAAAAGTTTTCTTTATGTAAGAAAATAAATTGTCAACTTTTATCAAATCATGTTCGGGTTTGAATTGCTGCATTTGCCCTTTGCTCCACAGCAACATGCTTTCCATCGTTTCTAATAAAGACTGTGCCGAACTGCTGATCTTGTTTTCTCTTTCTTCTGCTTGCTCTTTGTTTAATGCATCAGGTTTTATTTTTCGAAGGTTTAAAAAATTAACGAGGTTGGCGATCGGGCTGCGTAGGTCGTGGCTGAGAATGCCGAAAAATTTTGCTTTTAGTTTATTTGCCTCATCGAGTTCTTTGTTCAATTTAGTGAGCTGTTCATTTTTATGTTTGCGAATAGCGCTAACGCGATAAAACAAAAACCCGATGGCAGCCATAAACAACAACCCACCTAATAAAATGAAAATATTTTTTTTCTCCTCACTGACCTGCAGTTTTTGTTTTTCAATTTCAAGGTTCTTCTTATCTATTTCGTTTTGCGATTCAATAGCAGCAAGCCTGTTCTTATTTGCCTGTGAAAAAACAGAATCATTTATCTCTGTATAAGATTTGTAATTCAGGTATGCGTTTTTGTAATCGCCCATCATTTCGTTCACTTCTGATAAAGATTTCTGGAGCTGAGCCTGCTCATTTTTGTTGCTTACGGATTTGAATTGTTGTATGGCTTGTTCAAGATAATCATGTGCCATTTGCAATAATGTTTCTGCATTCTTTTCTTTTTTATTATCTGACTTACGATACAGTTGCAGATAATAATACCCCAACAATCCTTTATTGACAACAGCATCTTCAAATGAAGGTCCTACGGTATCAAAAATTTTTTTTCCTTCAAGCGCAGTATTCACTGCTTCTTCATAATTGTGTTTTGTAGCATAATATTCAGCAATCGAATTCAGCACAGCGCCTTCTTTCAATTTGTCGTTTACTTGCTTTGCAAAAAAGAGCGCTTTCTTATAATAGGAGAATGCGGAATCGTATTTTGTCAGCTTCATAAAAAAATCACCTATCAATGCAAGTGGCGCCGGGTAATCCTCAACATCCTCAATTTGCATATGAGCAGCAAGTGATTTCTTTGCATAACTCATCCCTTTGGTATAATCTTCCTGATATTGATAAACAAGAGCCAGGTTTTCGCAGGCAATTCCGGCATTATAATAATCTTTGATGGCATCAGATATTTCAAAGGCTTTTGTATAATAGCGGGCTGCAGCAACATAATCACTTTTAGCATTGGCAATCGTGCCGAGATTGTTATAGCTACCGCCAATGTTGATGCTATCTTTTATTTTTGTTGAATAACTTAGTGACTGTTTATATTCTTCCAGTGCAGAGTCAAATTTTGCTTTAGTGATAAAAATCTGTCCATAAATCGTATGAAAAGCAGATATGCCTTTGTCCCACTTCATGCGTTGCACAAGCGACATTCCTTTGGTTGCATATTTAAAAGCTGAATCGAGATTCACATCTACATAATATAACCCGGCACGATTGTAAATTTTTGCAACAACGGTATCGTTTGATTGTGAAGTGGTGGAAGCCAATAAAGAGTCTATCAATGCCTGACCCCGTTTTTGAGAAAAAATATTTGCAGAAAAAAGAAATAAAATAAAAACGATGATGGTCTTCTTCATGTTGGTTAATCTCTGAAACTGTTCAATGATTCTTTGTATGTTCTTCCCAGGGGCAATGCAATATTGTTTGCCACCAGCACTTCATCACTGCTTATCTTTTTGATAAAATTTTTTTGCACCGCATAGCTTCTGTGTATGCGAACAAAACTTCTGAAAGGTTTTTCTTTCAGCAACCCGCTGATGGGAGAGAGCACGCTATATTTTCTGTTGTTGGTAACAATGCTTGTATAATTATTCAATGCTTCGAGATAGATTACTTCATGCAATTGCAGTTTTATCTGGTCGTGCCCGTCCTTAATAAAAATAGTATCTGCGCCGAGCGTGTGGCTCAGCAAATCAGATTTACGTTTGAGGGTAATAAAATCCTGCAGCCTGTTGATGGTTTTGCTGAACCTGGCTGCTGAAAAAGGTTTTACTAAAAAATCGAGTGCCGCCATTTCAAAACTTTCCACGGCATAATCAGGATACGAAGTGATGAACACGCAAGCGGGAATGTGCATCAGTTGTTCGCGCAATTCCAATCCGTTCATTTCCGACATGTCGATATCGAGGAACAAACAGTCAGGTGGATTTTTCTTTGCAGCTTCCAATCCGGCAAGTGGAGATTCATAAGCGCCGGCAATTTCAATAAAAGGATAAGTTTCCAGGTATGCAAGAACGATTAGCCTATCTATTTCGTCATCATCCACAACAATGCATGAAATCTTATTTGCCATAGTTCCGGTTAGCTTGAATTAATTCCATTTCAAATATAACTTTTTTCAGTCAAGAATGCAGTTCGCCAATTTAAAATGTTGTTTACCATTTTGCTATTTATTTCAACAGTTTATGAGAGTAGGTTTGAGTTAGAAAAAACTCTACGCATGAAAAAGCTACTGCTCCTGTTTCCCTTTGCATTTGGTATTTTGTTTTTTGTTGAAAGCTGCAAAAAAAACCCTACGCCTCCTATTGTTTCAACTGCGCCAACAATAATATCTATCAACCCGAATTCCGGCTTTGCAAATACTTCAGTCACAATAACAGGCACTAATTTTAAAACACTCGCCTCAGATAATACGGTGAAATTTAATGGCACTGCTGCTTCAGTTACCAGCGCAAGCGCAACATCGCTGGTAGTAACTGCACCTTCCGGCGGAACGACCGGGCATGTGACTGTGTCAACATCAGATGGTACTGCAACAGGGCCTGTGTTTACTTATCAGGCTGCACCAGTGCCGACCATCACATCCATCTCACCTGATTCCGGAGGCACAGGAACGCTTGTGACAATCAATGGAACTAATTTCAAAACTACTGTTGCAGGCAACACTGTAAAATTTAATGGAGTAGCAGCAACTGTGCAAACAGCCACTGCAACAGTGCTCACCGTGCTTGCTCCAAGCGGTGCGAGTTCAGGTGCTGTAACTGTTACAACGAGCGATGGTACTGCAACAGGGCCAGTGTTTACATACACAGTTGATGTGTATGTAGTCGGTCAAGGAAATAGCGGATGGGGTTATTGGAAAAATGGAGCTTTCACGGCATTGCCTTCCAACTGTGTGGAAGCTTGGTCCATTTTTGTAGATGGTGCAGATGTTTATATCGCAGGTGCAGATGGCAATACGGGAGGCCCGGCATATTGGAAAAACGGAACTGCGGTTGATCTTCCTATGACAGCGGGTCATAATGGAGGCAGAGCTCGTTCTGTTTTTGTTGATGGCACAGATGTGTATGTGGCAGGTTGGGATTTTGTGAATGGGGCTAACTCTTTACCTCGGTGCTGGAAAAATGGCGTTGCAATGAATGTTTCTTTAAGCAGCGGAAATATCAGTGCCGGTCTGCCGGTTGTAATTGGTATTATCTATAAAGTGGTTGTTTCTAACGGTGATGTATATCTGGCTGGTTCGCAATCTCCGTTTTCAGGAAATCAGGTTGCTACTTATTGGAAAAACGGAACGCCAACACCTTTGACAAATGGAACTAATGTATCTGAAGCTTATGATCTTTTTGTTTCGGGCAGTGATTTATATGTTACTGCAAACGATGGCGTTTCTTCTAAATACTGGAAGAATGGAGTAGCTACTGTTTTAAATACTCCTGGTAGTTTTTCTGCTTATCCTACCGGCATTTATGTTTCTGGTACTGATGTGTATGTGAGCGGCTATTATCGTGATGTGGCTAAATACTGGAAGAACGGAACAATGGTTGATCTCACCACTACTGCAAACAACCCAATCAGTAATGAATCTGCAACAGGTGTTACAGGGCTTGGTTCAGACATCTACATCTGCGGAAATTATCTTTCTAAAGGAGATGGTTACTGGAAAAACGGAACATTCACCAGCCTCTCAGGAGCAAGCATCGTGAATGGTATTTTTGTGAAATAAAAATTTTCAAAATAAAAAGTATGAAAAGAATATTTGTACTACAAAATCTTTTGATTGCGCTGGTGATATCTCAATTTGCGAATGCACAAAATGTCGGCATTGGAACACTTACGCCTGCTTATGCGCTCACACTACAGACTTCCGGAAGCACAAACAATTGGGGGTTTATGCATACTAATGGGACTACTTATTTAGGCTCATTTATTTATAGCAGTGGAGCAGCAGAGTTTGGCACACGTTCAAACCATCCGCTTTATTTTTTTACAAACAACAGCGATTTGCCACCGGCAATTAGCATTGATGCCGCTGGGGTAAACGTTGGCTTTGGTACCAGGTCGCCTTTAACTAATCTTGATATCTATGGCGTTAATACACGCATACAGCTTACTGATAACAACAGCGGTAATGCGTCCACGTTTTCAAGATATACAAACAGGCTGGAAATTCAATCGCCGGATATTTTTCAGGTGGCAATGGGAACTACTGCCAACCCGAGTTTTTTAATCAATTCATCGGGTAACATCGGCATTGGTGATAATTCCCCCGTGAACAAAGTACAGATAGGAACAATTCTCGGTTTTAGCGGAAACGATTTAGCCATTGGCAATAACGGGAAAGGTATGTCTTTTTATCAAAGCGCTGCTGCATCATTTTGGTACAGCAACACAAGTTTTGCATTGATGCCTAATAGCGGCAATGGTTATGTTGGCATCGGCACCAACACGCCTTCGCAAAAATTAGAAGTGAACGGCAATCTTAAAATTTCAGGCAATATTATTGTTGATGATGTTCAACCAATGGTTTTAAACAGCGGGTTTCAAAATTATGGCTCCGGCTATCAGGTGGCATCTTATTATATTGATAAAGAAAATCAGGTGCATTTAAGAGGGAATTTGCAAGCTTCCGTGATTTCAGGATTTCTTTTTGTATTGCCTGCAGGCTATCGGCCTTTGATGAAAGAAGATTTTTTTGTGGATGGCAGTGGCGTTTCAGCTTCAATTGTAGTTTTTCCGGATGGAAGTGTGTATTATAGCAATTACGGTGGTTATAGCTCAGTAATCTTTAGCCTCTCCGGCATTGCTTTTCGTGTTGACCAATAACAATTCTATAAAAGCAAAAATTAACCAGATAGCAAATAAAAAAATTGTTCTCATGAAAATTTTTCTGCTGATACCATTGCTTATGTTAGGGCAATTACCAAAATGCTTCGCTCAATTTTATCTGCAGAACGGAGCTGTGCTGAGCTGCACCAACAATGCTATCATCTGCCTGCAAGATGCAGACCTCGTCAACAACGGTGCGATTAATCTTCAGGCAGGCAATGGCAAATTTGTTTTTAGCGGGAGCGCAAATAATTATATTGATGGAAGCAGCATTTGCACACTTGATGAACTTGATATATCAAAAACAACCGGTAATTATTTGTTGCTGAAACAGGATGCGAATATTATCAGCACGATTCAATTTGTCAGCGGCTCCATCGACCTGAACGGGAAAAATATTTTTTTGCAACAGCCAACATCCTCGTTGGTGAACGAAAGCGAGACGAGCAACATTACCGGGCTTGCTGGTGGAAGCATCAGCATTAGCAATAGTTCTGTAAATGCACCTGCTCAATATAATATCGGTAATCTCGGAGCTGTGCTCACGTCTGCTCAAAATCTTGGTGCATTGACCATCAGCAGAAGTCATGTGCCTGTTGCGGTGAGCACGAGCAGCGGCATACAAAGAACTTTTTTTATTTCGCCTGCTAATAACAATTCACTGAATGCAACTTTGCGTTTTTATTATTTTGATGCAGAATTAAATGGAAAAGATGAAAACACACTTGGACTTTGGAAAAGCACTGATGGCAACACATGGAATTTTGTCGGTGCCGACAATCGTGATGCGACAAATAATTATGTGGAGAAAAACAGCCTTACTGATTTTAGTTATTGGACGCTTTCAGACGCGCTGAACCCTTTGCCGCTGACATTGATTTCGTTTAGTGCTACCTGTGAAAACGATGATGCATTGCTGC
Organism: Puia sp.; assembly: GCA_035295505.1. Taxonomy (GTDB): domain Bacteria; phylum Bacteroidota; class Bacteroidia; order Chitinophagales; family Chitinophagaceae; genus Puia. The sequence goes on from DATGIX010000134.1 coordinate 8,452, forward strand.
AATGGGAAACTTCAGGCGAGCAGGATATTGATCATTTCATTATTCAAAAAAGCAAAGATGGCTCGCAATGGAATGATGTTGGAAATGTTCCTGCGCAAAATATTTCATCAGGTGCAAAATATAATTGGAAAGATGCAAATCCATCCAGCCAAACATTTTATCGGTTGAAAATATTCAGCTATTCCGGAGCGTATTCTTTCTCACCTGTTTTTTCCGGAGGCTGCGATGGATTGTCAATGCCGTTTGCCGTATATCCTAATCCAACAAACAGTGCAACAACGGTAAGGGCTTCTGTCAGGCAAAATGCAAAAGCCGAATTGATGCTCATGAACATCACCGGCGAAATTTTAGAGATTCATGACTGGTATCTTCATACGGGAGTGAACACTTTCAACTTATCCGGCATTGCCAGGCTTGCTTCAGGAACTTATGTTGTCAGGTTGCTATTAAATAATAACAGCTTTCAGCAAAAGATTATTAAAAAATAGAACATTTTTATATTTAAGTAATTTGACGCTGAAGTGTTTGTGGTTTATCCATGTGCCACTATATAATCCAGTTCAGCATCCACGTCTTTAAAATCAGATTTTTTAAAAGAAGTATGATAGCGGCTGTTTATGAAATTCTTTAGTAAAGGCTTTGTTTTTGAATTATGAAAAAACCAATTTAACCCTGAATACATGCTTTTAATTTCTTCACCTGATTTTAAAATGATTTGTTTAGGCGCATATTGCAAACCCCAGCGGGGCATTATCATGTCTGAGTAAATGCAAACACTATCTTTTATTCTTAGAATACGCCATAGCGTTTTTTTATATGCCAAGTATTCATACGAAATATTTTCCGTTTGTTCGGGAAGGTCAATTCTTATTCTCTTTATGTCTTTAAATTTTATCCATTTAATTGAATCAGGATTATGGGAATTTAAACTTGAGCCTTTCGAAAATCCAACATAATCTGCTGTAATAAGTACCTGTTGGCTTGTTATTCGGTACAGCAATATTTCACCCGCCAAACTGTCTTTGTTCTGCAAATAAATTGTTCCTTTGAAATGTTCCCATTTGATGGTATGTTTATGTGAGGCAGTAGTTTGAAAATGTAAAATCAAAGTTGCTATTAAAATAAAGTAAGGTTTCATGTCTATTTATTAAAATGCCTTTGTCAGGCACAATCGTTGAACTCTTCAATCAACTTGTCAAAATTTTTATTTTCAGTTTGTAAATGTTTTGGTATAACCTTATTCATATAATTCCATTTGGCTTTTTTGTCAATGATTACCGGTTTAATGCGCTCGCTTAAAGGATAAGCCTGCCGTCCTAAAAGTTTACGAAAGTTTTCCTCATAGATTTCAAATTGAAGGCATGGAAATCTTTTTCGAAGGTTGTAGTCAAAGTCCCACAAATAGAGAATCTTGTCTGTGTCATATTCAATAATGATCAATTCACTCTCATCTTCATATTCTTCGGCGACAGCAATTCTTTTGGCATTAATGAGGCAGGTATCAAGAGTGCCTTTTTCAATCGCTGCGTTGAGTTGTTTCAAACAATCTTTATGTTTTCTTTTCATTTTATAAATTTCATAAGGCATGAAAACGACAAATGAAAAGCAGAAAAGAGCAAGCATGCCAAGTAGAAGCGACCAAAAACTGTCAGGTATAATGCTGGTGATATATGCAAAGCCTGCGCCCAAAATCCCTGCAATAAGAAAGTGATAAAATTTAATTTTACTGACGCTTTTTTTCTCTTTACGGGTTTTAAGAGTCTTTAAAAGCCGCAATTCGTCGGGGTAAAAATTTCTTGTTTTAAATGAGAGGTTCATAGTTAAACCTAAAGGCAGATTTGTTTATCACTGATTTTTTCTGCCAGTGCTTATTCCATTTGGCGCGATAAAATCATTAGTCAGGCAGTCCACTGTTCTGACCGCATCTTTCTTACCAATGAGATAATATTTCTGTTCTATAGGTCTAAAACTTCTATAGGTAAATTCAATTTTGTGTGCCAGGAATATATTATCAAAATCAATTTGTGCATTCACAGGATTGCCTTCGGTGTCAAAAAACTCTATCTCGCTAACTTGCCCGGTGATGTTGTAATTGTAACGTATCAACGCATAACCAGAAGTAACACCTCTTGTCCGGTTGACAGATTTTGCTCCACTTGCATCGTCAGCCAAAAACAGGCGCTCTTTTACACGGCTGTCATCATTATAAGAAAGCCTCACTGTAGACGCGCCATCAGAACCAATCAATGGATGATTCTCTGCATCCAGAAATTGGTATTCCGACAATTGGCCATCTTCGTTATACCGATCTGCTTCAGCGTATGCGCCACTCCAGCGGGGCATTTTGGTAGTGCTATCCTGCCAGTATGAAGTCAGCGAGTCACGCCCCATTTGATCATACGCATACCTGATCATGTATGCCTGATTCACAAAATCTTTTACAGGCTCTAATAGAAGACCGAGAAGGTATTTCTCACTAATTCGCCCAAGGCTGTCTCTGCTATAATAAATAACGTGCACTTTGTCTCTGTTGAGTGCAGGCTTACCTCTGAGATTATAATACGAAACGCGTGTCAACATATTACCTGCATTATATCTGTAGGAAATTTCATGTACACCTGTGTGGTCATTAATGGGTGCTTCATGTTCATCGTAATACGATTCGTTTTTTCTATTCCCCGAGCTATCATAAACTGATTTAATAACAGCCAGCCCATCTCCTGAGGCAGCTGCCTTCACGGGTTGGCGCTGGGCATCATATCTGGTCGTTTTTATGTCGTATCCGTTTTCAAATTCCAGTGTGCTCATTGCCACTCCGTTCAGGTTGGCTACGAGCTGATGTGCAAGTCCTAAAAATTCAATTTTAATATTATTCCCGTCGCTGTCATAGCTATTATGAATTTCTGCCACATCTGACCTTCTTGTTGTTGTTGGCTGGCCGTCTGTTCCAAAATATGTTTCAGATATCCGCTCATTCAATTCATTGATTTCATAAACCGCTTTATGAAAATCCGTGAACTTTGATTTCACCGGTTCTCCTTTGGCACCGAAATATGAAACTTCATGGATCATTGCAAAGCGGGTGCTGTCGTCATATTTTTTATAGCGCACAATAGCGATGCCATTAGCATTTTCCATCAGGTTTCCATTTGCTGAGAAATAGCGTATTTCAGTCAGCAATTCGTTCTTATAAACATATTGCGAATACTTGCAAGGCAGGAACACGTTTACACCTTTGCTATAATCTGTTACTTGGAACACATTCTTTTCAATCTCTTTAAAAATTCGCCATTCAAGAAGATCTCCCCATTGGTTTGCTTCCTCCCAACGGCTAAGTAGCCCATTGATGAAAGTGACGGTGTATATGCTGAACGCAATCCCGGAAGGGTTGATATGTTTTATGGTTACAATTCCAGGTGCTGTTTTTTTTATTTCATAATAAGTTTTTCTGGCGGTGCTGGCTAAACGAAGATTGCCGTGTATGCTCGTTGGACCATAATCCCAGTTATTAAAATATCCTTCATCCACGATGGTCTGTGAAAAAATGTTTGCAGAAAAAAGGCAGCATGCAATTGCTGACAAGAGTAGTTGTTTCATGTTGGCAAGGGGTTAATGGTTTTATATTGGAAAACTACAAAAAAAAGTTGTAAAGGAATTATTTTCCCATTTTTTATGGCACTGTTGGCAGTGCAAATTTTTATTAAGCATTTGCCAAGTGAAGAATGGCATTGGCAGAATGCCAAAGCACTTGTATACAAGGTTTGTATGTTCAATATTGCTAAATAATAAATTTCATACACAGGCAATCTGATTGATCTCTTCATGTTTTCTTCGGATCAAGTCCGGTAATTACCGGACTTGATCCGAAGAAAGTGCGGGGAAATAGCGAAGGAGTTGGGTGAAAAAATATAGGTTCGAAGTTTCAATTAAATACAGCGGGCGGCGAACACATGCAAAAAACTGAAAATTGTGTTTAGTGGATTGTCCTAACAACAATACAAAATGTATAACACTAAAAGTTTGATAATCAACAGCAATATTTTTTGAGCAGTAGCGTCTTATATCATAAATTTACGTGTTGGCAGCAATAAAATTCCACTGCGTATATCGGCAACCAAAACCATGACATTTCAGAATCTCCGATATAGTACCTTACTTGCTTTTCTAATCTTATCGACAAAAACATTTGGACAGAGTTTTACGTTGCCAAACGAAATAGTGATTTTCTCGTTTGAAACTTATAATGGAAAAAAAGCGACATTAAATAAAGACACAGCAAATAAATATATCATCTACAGGTTCGGCACAAAAGACAAAATTGAATTTGAATTTCCAGAAAAGTCACAAAACAGTTGGACAGATTTTATATACTCATTTTACTTGCGTGGTGGCGGGACACAAAATGAAGGAATGGATTTGAATTATATTTATTTTACCAACAGAGATTTTAAATACGTCATATACGACACATATGTTGCTATTGGTAATAAACAAGAAGTTGGCATAAGAATTATCAATCTTAAAACAAACAAGACAACGATTAAAAAGGGAGATAGAAAAACACGAAAAGGAACATTAGTAGATTTTAGAGATAATAATCTTTTAAAAATTGGCGACGATCTGTTCGATTAAATTACTGCTGCCAACATCAGGTTTGCCGCAATGCTGGCAGAAGGAATAGCAATCGGCTGCAAATCATTAATGGGCTTCGGTCCCAGCGGACATTATTCTATTGAACATTTGTATTAACTTCAGCATAAAATCATTAACCGGGCTTCAGCAATCGGCAGACGGATATAAAATTCCAGCACAGCAGCAAGCCTCTGGCGTTGTGCGTTACTGCTCCATTTTATTTTGACTTTTATTTGAAGACAAATATCAAATGAAATTTATTCCATTCGACAGCTTAACGATTGACTCTAATCTTCATGATGAAGAAATAGTTGCTGTGCTAAGCAAAAC
>DATGIX010000135.1:0-52360 GCA_035295505.1 Puia sp.
TTGGAAGAACTGCTGATAACAAGCAGGAAATTTTTGGGAATATTACGCTCAACGATACATTGATAAAAACAGCAACGGAGGAAATCAGAGATGGGGCAGACGTGAAAACTGTTTTGAAGAATTAAGTTTTTTCACGCAACGAGGCAACGAAAGCAAAGAGCGCAAAGTATTTAGATTAAGAGGTGTCACCTCTTAATCCAATACTCACAATTAAAAAAACTACAAAGTATTTTGGTTGTATCGTTGCACTCTTTGCTTCGTTGTGTGAAACTTTCCTATTTTGCGAAAAAGATTTTCATGCCATCTGAAGTTCATTACAGGGATTATCTGCAATTAGACAAAATCCTTCACGCACAATTTCCTGAAAGCGAAAAGTTACATCAGCCTGCTCACGATGAAATGCTGTTCATTATCATTCATCAGGCTTATGAACTTTGGTTCAAGCAATTGTTGTTTGAAGTAGATTCTGTGTGTGAAATCATGCAGAAACCTTCGCTTAACGACAACTCTCCCGAATTGCAAACTGTTGTTCATCGCCTGTCAAGATGTGTTACGATTTTAAAATTATTGGTTCATCAGATTGATGTGATGGAAACTATGAACCCAATGGATTTTTTGGATTTCCGCGATATGCTTCGCCCGGCTTCCGGTTTTCAAAGCTGGCAATTCAAAACGCTGGAAGCGAGATTGGGATTGAAATATGAAAATCGTTTTGGGCAGGAATATTATATTTCTCAATTGCGAAAAGAAGAAGTTGATGTTGTGAAAAAAGCGGAGCATGAAAAATCATTATTGCAATTAGTGAATAACTGGCTGGAGCGAATGCCATTTTTTAATGAAGAAGAAAACTGGAAAAATTTTCAGCACACAAAAGATGAAAATAGTCTTCATCCATTCTGGAGTGAATATAAAAGCCGATACCAGCAAAGTCTCGCTGATGCAGAAAAAAATAATCTGAGTTTGTTTGATGAAGTTTTTATAAATAATAATCAACAAAGCTCTTTATCGAATTCGGCAAATCGTTCTGCATTGTTCATTATGTTGTATCGCGGTTATCCTGTTCTTCAATTGCCTTATCAATTATTAAATCAATTGCTTGAAATTGATGAGCAGCTCAGCACATGGCGCTATCGGCACATGAGCATGGTTCATCGGACAATTGGAACAAGAATTGGAACCGGTGGAAGCACAGGAAAAAATTATTTGCAATCGGCATTGAATAAACATTATATCTTCAAAGAAATTGCTCAGCTCACTAGTTTTTTGATTGAGAGAAAAAGATTGCCGCAGTTGAGTAATGAGATGGAAAGAAGGTTGGGGTTCATTGTCTGAACTTGGATTTATGTGATTTGAATGATTATTCTGATGTGATATTTTTTAATCGGAAGAATCAGATTAATAAGGCTAAAATCCCTGTTCTGATAATTTCTCTAAAAAAATCTTCCTTCGCCAGAAATTTTTCTATAAGGCTGCGAAAAAAAGGCATCAACATTTTTATTGAAATCATCTTTATAAACAACGGGCGTGCTGTGACCGGAGTTTGGCAAAATCCACAGATCAGCATTTGGAATGTTTTGAAAAATCAACAATGTGTGAGCTGGTTTGATGACTTCATGGTCGCCGCCAATTACCAATGTCGGGATTTTTATTTTATTTAAATCTGTGGTTGGGATGTGAGGCTGGTTGGCTAATAGCTGCATTAAATTCCATTGATTTTTTTCTTCTGCATTTTTAGAAGCCTTGTTTTTTAATGCTGTATATTCAGGCATCACCACATCCCATATTTCCTGAAATACTGCAGTTGTATCAGGAATAAGGTTAGCTCCGGTCACTGCGAGCTTCTTCACTTTTTCAGGATGGCGGATAGCCAGCATCAATCCTTCAATGCCACCATCGCTCCAGCCAATCACAAATGCCGAATCAACTTTCATGACGGTTAACAACGCGGCATAATCATCAGTTATCATTTCATAAGTAAGGGAATCGCCTTCATCTTTCGATTTCCCCTGCGCTCTGCTGTCGGCAATAATCACTTTATATTTTTTTGAGAAATAAGGAATCTGATAAATGAAATTATTGATAGAGCCGCCATTGCCGTGAATAATTAATAAAGGTTGTCCTTCGCCATAAGTTTCGCAATACATTTTAAAACCGCGGATATCATAATATTTTCCGGCAGCAGGGTTGTTGCCATAAGGAACTTTTCCATTATTCATTTGCTCAACAAAATCTTTTTTAATCTGAGCTATATCTTGCGAATAGAGGAATGAATGCAAAAAGAAAAAGATAGAAACGAATGATAAAAATTTTCTCATAAAAAATTGTTGGTAGTGAATAATCGAATAGATTTCAAAAAAGTGCAGTTAGTTAATCAATAATACGCATTCAGGAGAATGTTGGATTTAAGTCGAAACCGCTCTAAAAGATAGGATTATAAGCAATACAATCCAAAGATTATCGTTGTTAAGAGGTTCTTCACCTGCTTTTTGAAACCTTTGAGAGTTAACATTATGCGAAAAGGCTGCTTGCCAAAATGCTACTTTGTTAATTCGGATTAAATACATCAATTTTGCAGGCATTACTTAAAATCTGACTTTCCACAAAATGGGCTTATTCAACTTCCTTACGCAAGAAATCGCAATGGACCTTGGCACTGCGAACACTCTCATAATACATGATGACGAAATTGTTGTGAACGAACCGAGTATTGTTGCACTTGACCGCAACAACCCGAAAACGGTTCTGGCTGTGGGCAAACGCGCATTGATGATGCACGAGAAAACGCATGAGAGCATCCGCACGGTCCGCCCGTTGAAAGATGGTGTGATTGCGGATTTCAACGCAGCAGAGCTGATGATTCGGGAAATGATAAAAATGATTTACCCAAAGAAGCCGCTTTTCCCGCCAAGCTGGAGGATGATGATTTGTATTCCATCAAGTATTACTGAAGTAGAGAAACGTGCGGTTCGTGATAGTGCTGAACAAGCCGGAGCGAAAGAAGTTTATCTGATTCATGAACCAATGGCTGCTGCGCTTGGTATTGGAATTGATGTGGAAGAGCCGGTTGGAAATATGATTATCGATATTGGCGGTGGAACAACCGGCATTACTGTGATTGCTCTGGCAGGTATTGTGTGCGACCAATCCATCCGTATAGCAGGTGATGAATTTACAGCAGATATTATGGAGGCTTTGCGCCGTTATCATAGTTTGTTGATAGGTGAAAGAACAGCAGAGCAAATCAAGATTCAGGTAGGGGCTGCGATGAAAGATTTAGAAAACCCACCGGATGATTTTCCGGTGAATGGTCGTGACTTAGTAACTGGTATTCCAAAGCAAATTATGGTGAGCTGTCAGGAAATTGCTGAAGCTTTAGACAAAAGCATTTTCAAAATTGAAGAAGCGATATTGAAAGCTTTGGAAACAACGCCTCCTGAATTAGCTGGAGATATTTATCGCCGTGGATTGTACCTCACCGGTGGTGGTGCTTTGCTGAGAGGGCTTGATAAAAGATTAAGCCAGAAAATTAAATTGCCGGTTCATATTGCAGATGACCCTCTGAAAAGTGTTGTTCGCGGAACAGGCATTTCGTTGAAAAATTATGACAGGTATCCTTTTGTGATGCGATGATAAATTCTAAATTCAAAAAACTAAATTCTAAATATTAAAAACTAAAATGAAAGTTTCTGTTTTAGTTTTTAGTTTTTAGTTTTTAAAATTTTCCAATAGTGCGTAATGTTTTTCTCTTCATCAAAAGGTATTTCAATTTCCTCTTCTTTTTGGTGTTGCAGATAATTGCCCTCTCTTTTTTATTCAGATATAATAAATTTCATCAGGCTGCTTTTTCAAATGTTGCGGGCGAAGTGACAGGAAGGTTCAGCGAAAAATATAATGGTATTGAATATTACTTTCGTTTGAAAAGCACGAACGATGCATTGGTGAAAGAAAATGAAAGATTGAATCAGATGCTGAAAGATAATTATGAAGCACCTGGTCAGTTGAACAGGTTAATGACGGATACGGTGATGATTGATTCGCTCAAAAAAATCCAGAAGTATATTTATCGCGACGCGAAAGTGGTTGCAAGCTCAGTTTCTTCCCAAACAAATTATCTTACCATTCATAGAGGTTCTTCACAACAAATAAGACCGAATATGGGTGTGATTAGCCCTTCAGGAATTGTAGGGACAGTTGTTAGCACCAGCCCGAATTTTGCAGTGGTGATGAGCATGCTTCATCGCCAATATACAGTTGTGGTGAAATTAAAAAATGGGGGCGAACGCGGAAAGGTGGAATGGGATGGTGTAAACCCATCTTTTGTTACGTTGAAAGATGTGCCCAAAAGCGCTAAGATTAATAAAGGTGATAGCATTGTTACCAGTGAAACATCTTCGCTATTTCCGCCGGGCATTTTGGTTGGAACAGTGAGTGAGATTGTGGAAGATAAAAGCAGCAGTTTTTATACAGTTAAATTAAAAACAGCTACCAATTTTTATAATGTGCAGTTTGTGTCTGTAATCGATAACACACAATTGGACGAGCAAAAAAAATTAGAAGATTCAACCCGCAAAAAATTTCAATGAGTGAACTGCTGAAAAATATTATCCGTTTTTTTTTATTTATAATAATACAGGTTTTCGTGCTTTTCAAAGTGCCGCCGTTGCACCGTTTCATCGTTCCTTATTTATATTTCTTATTCATACTCTGGCTTCCTTTCAGTTTACCAAGATTCTGGCTCACTTTCATCGGGTTTGTGTATGGGTTGACGCTTGACTATTTCACACATACTCCGGGCTTGCATGCTGCAGCTTGCACGCTCATTGCATACGTCCGACCTTTTATTATAAACCTGATGATTTCGCAGGAAGGAACGGATAAGAACTATGCATCGCCTTCTGTAACCAGCATGGGCTGGGCACCTTACGCAACTTATGTGCTGGTATTAACTTTGCTCCATCATGCATTTCTTGTTTTTCTCGAATGGATGAGCTTTGGCACTTTTTTCTTTTTCATCGGCAAAGTGATTGGCACTTCAGCTATCAGTTTGCTGTTGATACTCCTCACTGAGCTTTTGTTTTTCAGGAAAGAACAGTTCAGGACAAATACAGCGTAAGAGATACGAGATAACGGATACAAGATTCTCTGCGCCTCTCTGCCTGTGGTTTATATCAAGAAATACAAAGAATCTTATGAGGTTAATTGATATTAGCCCGTAGAGAGCCGCAAAGAAGAACAGAGAACCGTGGAAAGAAATAAAAAATAATAAATTTTCTGTGGCTGTCAATTTCCCTCTGAGGTTCTCTGTGGGCTAAAAATTATAAATTCTTTTTCGATTTTACTATGCAGCACAATTCCGCCGTTATATCTTTACTCATTGTTTCAAGAAAGTTGTTGTAAATCGTATTCCTTAGATGTCTGTTTTCAATCAATCACGCAGTAATATCGTTCGCCTCATTTTCGTCGCAATGTTCCTCATCATTGCAGCGCAATTGTTCAATCTCCAGATTTTTTCAAGCAAGTATAAAAAGCTGGCGCAGGAAAATGCTTTATTCCCGAAAAGAATTTATCCGAACCGCGGCATCATCTTCGACCGAAATCAAAAAGCAATTTTGAATAATGCGATTCTGTATGACCTGATGGTTACGCCATCGCAGGTGAAAAATATTGACACGTCTTATTTCTGTCAGATAATGGGCATTGATACCGCCGAATTCCGCGACCGTATTTTGGATGCAAAATTCAAGAACGGCCCATTCCGCCCAACCATTTTTGAAGATTTGTTGCCGCCTGACATGTATGCAAAGCTTGAGGAAAACATCTGGCGTTTCTCTGGATTCAACTTGCAGGAAAGACCAGTGAGGACTTATCCCTTTAATGCAGCAGCACATATTATGGGTTATGTCGGCGAAGTTGATTCTGCCATCATGAAACGTTTTGGCGGTTATCAGTTAGGGGACTATGTTGGAAGAACTGGTCTGGAACAATATTATGAAAAGCAATTGATGGGCCAGCGTGGAATTGAGTTTTGGCTGAAGGATAATAAGAACAGATTAGTCGGTCATTATGAAAATAAAATCTACGACACACCTGCAATCGCCGGAAGAAATTTACGGACATATATCGACGTTAACCTGCAACAGTTTGCTGAAAAATTATTAGCAAATAAAGTAGGAGCTGTTGTTGCTATCGAGCCAAAAACAGGCGGAATTATTGCAATGGCTTCAAGCCCTGATTTCGACCCGAATGAATTGACAGGGCCTGATAAGCAAACTCATTATGGAAAGCTTCAATTAGATGTGAAGTCTCCCTTGTTCAATCGCGCAATCAAGGGACAGTATCCTGCAGGTTCAACCTACAAACCGCTCGGCGCTCTCATTGCATTGGATGAAGGTGTTATATCACCTTCGAGTGGTTATGATTGTCACGGGGTTTATTTAGCCTGTAGCCATCCGGTCAAGTGCGATGAGAAATTTGCTGGTCATGCTGCAACGCTTCGTTTGGCGATTGCGCACTCATGCAATTCATTTTTTTGCAACACTTTCAGACAAACAATTGATAACCCTCAATTTCATAGCATTCGAAAAGGGCTGATGAAATGGAAGGAGTATGTGAATGCATTTGGTCTCGGTCATCGAATCGGTGTTGATTTGCCAAGCGAAGACGGTGGAAACATTCCTGACACAACAGCCTATGATAAAGATTATAATCGCTCATGGAATTCATGCACCATGGTGACCATGGGAATTGGCCAGGATAAGATGTTGGTCACGCCCGTTCAAATGGCAAACGCTATGTGCATCGTTGCCAACAAAGGATATTTTTATATTCCTCATTTTGTGAAGAGTATTGATGGAGAAACTCCTGAAGACACTTTATTGAACAAATATAAAATGAAACATGAAGTGCTCACACATATTCCTGACAATGTATACGAAACAGTAATCAGTGGCATGCAGGATGTTTCTGAAATAGGAACGGCAAAAACAGTGCGCATTCCAGGAATTAATATGTGTGCAAAAACAGGAACAGCAGAAAACTATTTGGTAGTAGAACATAGAAGAACAAAGCTTAAGAACAATGCGATGTTCGTTTGCTTTGCACCGAGAGAAAACCCAAAAATTGCGATTGCAGTAGTTGTGCAAAATGCAGGTTATGGAGCAGCGTGGGCGGCGCCAATCGGTTCTTTATTGGTTGAAAAATATTTGAATGATTCACTAAGACCTGAAAGTGCTAAGAAGGCAGATGATATTTCAAAAACAGATTTGATGCCGAAATATTTTGTGCGTCTTCAATTCATAGATGATTCAACACGTGCTGCGAATCGTGCATTGAGGACGCATGACAGCACGAGCCTGATGAAATATATTATCCCTTCATCAAGAGCTGCATTGTTAGATACGCTAAAAAGAAATATTGCACCTGCAATTAAAACGCCGATGATAAAACCGAAAGATAATAATAAACCTAAACCTGATTCCACAAGATGAACCAGCGCAATCCAGCCATATCAAAAGGAATCGATTGGCCACTTGTGTGGATTTGGGCGATACTTTGTTGTATCGGCATCACGTGCATTTTTGCAGCAACCTACAGGGACGGTGATAGTGTTCTTCAATCTTTCATTTCTTTAAAAACAGATTATAGCCGGGAATCGCTTTATTTTATTATGGGTGGAATTGTGGGTATTTTCATCCTGCTCACGGATAGCAAATTTTTCACGGCGACTTCAAATCTTGGTTATGCATTCGGTATATTATTATTGTTGCTCGTGTTCCCTTTTCATTCAAGAGTGAAAGGAACTGAATCTATCATCCGTTTTGGAAATGCATTTCAATTGCAGCCTGCAGAGCTTTGCACCATATTCGTGAATCTAGCTCTTGCAAAATATTTATCAAGAATAGAAACTGATTTTTATAAGCCACGTTCGCAATTGATTGCTGCAGCACTTGTACTTGCTCCTGCCATACTCTCTATTCTTCAAAAAGAAACAGGTCTTGCGCTTGTTTATTTTTCTTTTTTTCTGGTGATGTTTCGGGAAGGATTGCCACCAATTGTTCTTGTGATTGGTTTTTCATTTGCAGTACTTGTGGTTGCAACATTGCTGATGGAAAAAAATACATTGGCATTAATACTAACCGGCATAGCTGCTATTACCATTTATTTTTTACGAAGACAGGTGAAAAGAAATCGAGGAATTCTTTTTTTGATTGTAGGAATCTGGTTTGTGTGTGTCGGCATACAAAGATTTGTCGTGCCATTTATATTTGACCATGTTTTCAAAGCTTATCAGGTAAAAAGAATTTATGATGCAATTGGGAAAGATTATGTTCCGAAAAATGCAGAAGCAGAATTGGAGATTGAACAAAAAAGTGGAGGCAAGAAAAAAGATAATAACTATAATGTAAAGCAAAGTAAAATTGCTATCGGCAGCGGAAGTGTGCTTGGAAAAGGGTTGCTGAAAGGTACACAAACACGTTATGAATTCGTGCCAGAGCAAAGCACCGATTTTATTTTTTGTACAATTGGAGAAGGTTTTGGTTTTGTAGGCAGCGTGATATTCCTCGGGATTTATTTGTTGCTGCTCTTGCGGATTGTTGCTATTGCCGAGCGACAGCGAAGTACATTCAGCCGATGTTATGCTTACGGAGTTGCTTCTGTTTATTTCTTTCATATAGTCGTGAATGTCTGCATGACTATCGGTCTCGCGCCGGTCATTGGAATTCCATTGCCATTTATGAGTTACGGCGGAACATCATTGCTCACTTTTACTATTATGCTTTTTGTTTTAATAAGATTGGACGCAGACAGGCAAATGGTTTTACGATAACTTACCTCAAGTCCTGAAGCCTTATTCCCTACATTTGTGCTATGACAATTATTCCTCTCAGCGAAGGCGCTTTTACTGTTGGTAAATCAAAAAAATTTCTTCCATTCGATATTGAAAAAGATGATTTGCAAAAAAGAGAAACAGGAAGTTTGTTAGTAGAAGTGCAGCCGTTCGCAATTATTACTCCGGAAGATATTTTAGTGCTGGATACGGGATTAGGTTTTGAAAATAACGGACTGATGCAAATCCATCAAAACTTAATCAATGCAGGAATTGAACCATCAAAAGTTACTAAAGTTTTAATGAGCCATTTGCACAAAGACCATTCCGGCGGATTAAGCAAATTAAATCCTATAACAAATCAGCATGAACTTGCATTTCCAAATGCAAAATATTATGTGCAGAAAAAAGAGCTGGAGTTTGCATTTGAAAAAGGATTTCCATCATACATCACAGAAGATTTGGAATGTTTGAAAGATAACAATCAGGTTGTTTTTGTTGATGGCAACGGTACAATTAATGGCTACATCAAATATGAATTGACTGGTGCACATTGTCCTTATCATCAGGTTTTCTGGATTGTTGATGGTGGAGAAAAAATTTTCTTCGGTGGAGATGTTGCGCCACAGCTTCAACAAATGAAAAGTCGTTTTATTGCTAAATATGATTATGACGGAAAAAAATGCATGGAGCTTCGCAAGCATTGGTGGGAGCAGGGGAAAGAAGAGGGATGGAAGTTTTTATTCTATCATGACATTCGTACGCCAATCTTCACGAATTAAGGTAAACAAAAAAGGCCTGCCCTTAAAAGAGCTGGCCGTTGCTAACCTATGAAAAACACCAAGTTCAAATATCGATGATAGTTGATTTTTAGATAAAACTAATCGGTAAAAAGGCAAAATATAAGGGCTTAATTATTGCCTCAAGCCTGGGCGTCTTTGTTGAAGCCTGTTCTCTCTTCTTATCATCCATTCCTTCGCCACTCTTGCTCCGAATTCTTTTTCTACTTTAAAAAATTGATTTGCTCTTTGGGGTGAAAGCGCTTTGATAAAATCTCCGTTATATTTTTTGCGAATATCAAGAACCTGTTGTTCGATATCAATTTCAGGAACGTTTTTCAATATTCCATCTTGCCGAACTTTTTTGATTTCATTTGAATACTGATTGTAAACGGGCCAAAATCTTTGTGCTTCTTCCGGCGTGAGATTGAGTTGTTTTGTGATGTAAGCAATTTTCAATGCTTCCAATCTTCCGCCTTCTGGTTTTTGATTCTCATTATCCTGTGCAAATGCAGCAACTGTTAACCAGCAAATCGTTCCATATAGTACTAAAATCTTTTTCATCTTAATTTGTTGTCGGTTCTTTCGGTCCACCATTTTGTTCAACATATTGCTGCAGCTCATTATCAGAAACATCAGCCAGCATATCATCGTCATCATTATCATTTCCATCAAGCGAAGCAACGCTGTTGTTCACATCCGACATAGAAATGCTATGGCTTTGCATATAATTTGAAATATCATCATCATTGGCATTCTGCAAGCTATCAGTCAACTGCTTTTCATCAATCTTTGAATAGCTGAAAGTAGGTGCATTATTTTTCCTGTTAACAACAAACACTACTGTTGTTGCAATAAAACCAATCACCACTGCTGCTGCCGCATATCTCAACCAGTTTGTTTTTTTGCCGATTGAAATAACTTTCGCAGGATGTTGTGTTTTTACTTTATCAAGAACTGATGCTGAGAAATTTTCAAAATAATTTTGTGGAACTTCATACACACTTTTATTCTTCAGCTCACTTAATACAGTTGGCAAATTCTCCAATTCATCATTCACAAACTCCACCGCCTTTGCGCCAGCCATTGCATTACCTGCAAGTTCTTTGAAATAATTATCAGGCAAGCTGAAAGGAGTTTTCTTATTCAGCTTGCTTAAAAAAGGCGAAAGGTTTTCTAATTCTTCATCCGCTGATTTCGATTCTTCTGCTTTAATCCTGCTCATCAAATCAGAAGCAAAATTTTCGAAATAACCAGTTGGAACATTGAAAGGATTTTGCCTTTCAGTATTGCCAAGCAATGGAGAAATTTCTTTCAGTTCATTGGAAATAAAATCTGAATTTATTTTATCGAGTACTGTTGCTGAAAAATTTTCAAAATAGTCTTCTGGAATATTAAAAGAAACCTGCCTGCTGATTTTGCTCACAAGCGGAGACAAAGCCTCAAGCTCGGCTTTTGCAGAATCAGTTTGATTTGCTTTGATGCGAGCCATCACTTCATTAGAAAATCTGTCGAAATATCCGGTGGGGATTTGGTACAGATTTTCCGTGCCGATTTTCGCTACAAAGGGGCTGATTCCTTCCAGTTCATTCAATATTTCTATTCGGTTTAGCACGTCCTTGAGACTAATTTTGTTAATGAAAGTTTAACGGTTCAACATATAATCTTCTATTTTCTTCACCGCATGGTGGTAAGAAGCTTTAAGCGCTCCTTCTGATGTTTCAAGCACACGGCTCATTTCTTCGTAAGGCATCTCGTCGTAATAACGCAAATTGAACACAACACGCTGTTTATCAGGAAGCTGCTGAATTGCCAACTGAAGCTTCCATTCCAGTTTGTTCGCATCAAAATGGCTGTCAGCCTTAATTTTATTGCTCAATCCGCTTTCCACATCGCTCAGCGAAACAGCGCTTTTTTTCTTCTGCTGCTCCAGAAAAGTCAGGCTTTCGTTTGTAGCAATCCTGTAAAGCCAGGTATAGAGCTGCGAATCTTCCCTGAAATTTTCCAGCCCATTCCACACGCGGATGAACACATTTTGAAGCACATCATTTGCATCTTCATGCTCCACCACCATTCGGCGCACATGCCAATACAGCTTTTCCTGATATTTTTTAATAATAGCAGTGAACGCTTTTTCTTTAGTAGCAGGCTCTCTGAACTGAATCAATAATTCGGTATCTGTTGTCGGTACCGCCATAAGGTTAGCCATTTGTTTAACGGTTGAAATTAGGCAAAAAATAAATACGCAGGTTTAAAACGATGGGATGTTAAAATTATGATATCAGCTTCAGTAACTCCGGGTGAGTCTGCCGCGGCGGATTGCGTCGCAATCCGTTCATCGGAAGTGCTACTATTGAGCTTTAGTTTTAGAGCAGTTGCGTCAAAACAAAAAACAAACCACCTGCGGCATATAAGCTCATCTTAGGTTTCTATATGTCTAAGGTGGGTTTAAGTTTTGAAAAAAGCTATTTCTTTCTCGCCATCACTTTCTCCGCAGCATCCACAATATGTTGTGCAGTCAATCCATATTTTTCGAGAAGCTGGTCTGGAATTCCGCTTTCGCCAAAAGTGTCGTTGGTGCCAACATATTCAATCGGTATCGGCAAATTTTTTGAAGCAACTTGTGCAATGCTATCACCAAGCCCGCCAATAATATTATGTTCTTCAGCAGTAACAGCGCATTTTGTTTTTGTGATGGATTTGAGCACAGCATCTGCATCAATCGGTTTGATGGTGTGAATGTTTATCACTTCAACTGAAATACCTTTCGCCTGTAAAATTTGTCCTGCTTCAATAGCTTTCCAAACCAAATGCCCGCATGCAAAAATCGAAACATCAGTTCCTTCAGAAAAAATTTGTGCTTTGCCAATCTCAAAAGGCAAATCAGAAGTGAAAATGGGCCAAACAGGTCTGCCGAATCTCAAATAAACAGGACCGACATAATCTGCAATAGCAAGCGTTGCCGCTTTTGTTTGCGCATAATCGCAAGGAACAATCACCGTCATTCCTGGCAGCATTTTCATCATGCCGATATCTTCCAAAATCTGGTGCGTTGCACCATCTTCACCTAATGTTAATCCGGCATGTGATGCACATATTTTTACATTTTTTCCTGGGTAAGCAATCGATTGGCGAATCTGGTCATATACTCTTCCTGTTGAAAAATTTGCGAAAGTAGTTGTAAAAGGAATCTTGCCACCAATTGTCATGCCTGCTGCAATGCCCATCATATTTGCTTCACCAATGCCACACTGAAAAAAACGTTCAGGAAATTCTTTGATAAACTGCTGCAGTTTCAACGAACCGGCTAAATCTGCAGTCAATGCCGTGATGTTTGGGTTTTTTCTAGCTGCTTCAACAATGCCATCACCAAATCCGCTGCGGGTATCTTTTTTTCCGGTAACCTGAATATCTTTTAACATGTACTTCTGATTGAAATGATTTTTATGATTAAGCTTTGAACGGCAAAAATAAAATGTTTCAAATAAAACTAACAATTACAACTTTGCATTCGTGGCATTCGTTGTCTCGTTGCGTGAAATCCTTCTAATTCAATTGTGAATGTTTTCCATTATAAAACTTCTCATCCACTTTTAATTTCTGCTCCCATTTCCACGCTGTGAGCATCATATCTTCCAATGAATATTTTGTGCTCCAGCCTAATTTTGTTTTCGCAAGATGGTTGTTTGCATAAATCGCAATCACATCTCCCGGACGGCGCGGACCAATTGTGTAATTCAATGCAACGCCACTCACTTTTTCAAATGCTTTGATAGCTTCGAGAACTGTTACGCCTTCACCTGTGCCGAGATTGAACACTTCACAGCGCAAGCTGTTTTTATTAGCCAATAAATATTGAAGTGCTAATGTATGAGCGTGCGCAATATCGCTTACATGAATATAGTCGCGGATGCATGAACCATCTCTTGTAGGATAGTCATTGCCGTGAACATGCATCTGCGGGATTTTCCCAATCGCTGTTTGTGTAATAGCCGGAACAAGATTCGCTGGCTTTCCAATTGGCAATTCTCCAATCAGAATGCTTGGATGTGCTCCAACCGGATTGAAATATCTCAGCAAAATGCATTTGCTGTTTGCAGCTTTTGAAAACTCGTTGATGATTTGTTCGCCCATTTGCTTTGTATAACCATAAGGCGATTCAGCAGGCTTGGGGACTGTTTTTTCAGTGACAGGGATTTCATCAGGATTTCCATAAACTGTGCATGAAGAAGAGAAAACAAAATTCGGTATGTTGAATTCCTGCACACATTTCAGCAGATTAATTAGAGAAACGATATTGTTTTCAAAATACATCAACGGCTGTTCTACTGATTCACCAACTGCTTTGTACGCTGCAAAATGAACAATGCCGGCAATGTCATCATTCTCCTGAAAAATAGCAAATGTGTCATCAAAATTGCAAAGGTCGACTTTGTAATTTTTTATTTTCTTGCCTGTAATTTTTTCTACACCTTCCAATATTCTCGGGTTAGAACGAGAGTTGTTATCAACTGAAACTACATCAAACCCATTTTCAACAAGGTCAACAATTGTATGCGAACCAATAAAACCACAACCACCGGTAACCAGAATTTTTTTTCCCATCATTAAGAGTTATTAATCACTTGTAATAAATATTCTCCATAACCACTTTTCAAAAGTGGCTTTGCCATTGCTTCAACCTGTGCTTTATTAATAAAACCTTTTCTGTATGCAATTTCTTCAATGCATGCAATCTTGATTCCTTGTCTTTGTTCGATCACCTGCACAAATTGCGAGGCTTGCATTAATGAATCAAATGTTCCTGTGTCGAGCCAAGCAGTTCCTCGATCCATAATCGAAACTTTCAATTTGCCTTGTCTCAGATATTCTTTGTTCACATCAGTAATTTCATATTCTCCGCGAGGAGAAGGTTTCAGACTTTTTGCAATCTCCACCACATTGTTATCATAAAAATATAATCCGGGAACTGCATAATTGCTTTTGGGTTTTGCAGGTTTTTCTTCAATAGAAATCGCGTTCATTTCTTTATCAAATTCAACAACACCATATCTTTCAGGATCGCTGACATGATAAGCATACACAATCCCGCCATCAGGTTTTGTATTTTTTTCAAGCTGCTTGCCAAGACCTGACCCATAAAAAATATTATCACCGAGAACAAGTGCCACATTATCTTTTCCAATAAATTTTTCACCAATCACAAAAGCTTGCGCAAGCCCATTAGGCAAAGGCTGTTCGGCATAAGAAATCTTCAGCCCAAATTGCGAGCCATCACCAAATAGTTTTTTAAAAAGAGGAAGGTCGTGAGGTGTTGAGATAATCAAAATCTCATTGATTCCTGCCATCATCAAAGTAGAAAGCGGATAATAAATCATCGGCTTATCATAAACAGGCATAATCTGTTTACTGATAGCATAAGTTATTGGGTGAAGCCTTGTTCCCGAGCCTCCTGCAAGAATAATTCCTTTCATAGCACCGTTTAAACGGCAGGCAAAGTAGTAAAGATTGACGAATAATAAAAAAGGTTATTATTTCATGCAAATACATTTCACGCAACGACCGCAAAGAATACGACTGAGGCAAAGAAATTTTGAATTTTTATTTGATTTTTTGAAAGCATGTTGCCATTGATAATTCTTTGTTTCGTTGCCTTCGATGCGCTCGTCGTGGGAAATCTCTTAATGAAAGAAATTGTGCTTTATCAAATGGAAAATGAAATAGTAAACAGCAGCGAGAAGCGCACTCACCGGAATCGTTAAAATCCAAGCCCAGAGTAGGTTTATAGTAACTCCCCAACGAACAGCAGAAAGCCTTTTAGTAGCGCCAACACCAATAATTGAGCCTGTGATAGTATGTGTTGTGCTTACAGGAATGCCTAACTTTTCGGTTAGAAACAATGTGATTGCCCCGGCAGTTTCTGCACTCACACCCTCGAGCGGAGTAACTTTCGTGATGCGTGTTCCCATTGTTTTCACAATCTTCCATCCTCCGCTCATTGTTCCGAGTGCAATAGCTGTGAAACATGCAAAAGGAACCCAATTGGGTACATCTTTTATATTATGCAAATCACCGTTCGCGACCATAGCTGCTGCAATAATGCCCAAGACTTTCTGTGCATCATTGCCGCCATGCCCAAGACTGAATAATGCTGATGAAACCAACTGCAATCTTCTGAACCAGTTGTCAGCTTTATACGGATTTGCCCTTCGGCATATATTAATAATGATGATGGAAATCACATAGCCGATAATCATTCCGATAATCGGCGCTAAAAAAATAAATAAAAAAGTAGGGATAACTTTTGCATACACAATTACACTTTTTCCGCCCACTGAAAAACCGCCAGCATGTGTTAGTGCTGCCCCCATAAAACCACCAAGCAAAGTGTGCGATGAACTGGAAGGAATTCCAAACCACCACGTCAGCAGATTCCAGGAAATAGCAGCTAGTAATCCGGCAAGAATAACGTTAAGCGTGATGAAATGTTCGTTCACTGATTTGGCAATCGTGTTGCCGATTTTGAATTCACCGAAATAATATTTTGAAATAAAAAAAGCAGCAAAATTGAAAATCGCTGCCCACAGCACCGCTTGAAATGGCGTTAAAACTTTTGTTGAAACAATTGTTGCGATTGAATTGGCAGCATCATGAAAGCCGTTGATATAATCAAAAACCAAAGCAAGAACGATAATAACGACCAGAAAAGACATAAGCGGTTAATTTGCGAATTTATTGATGTGCGGATGTGCGAATTTGATGGCGGCTTCATTCGCACATCCGCACATTTTCACATTTGCTAATTAAGCATATTTAATAATGATAGATTCAATCACGTTAGCAGCGTCTTCGCATTTATCGGTAACGATTTCCATCACCTGATAAATCTCTCTTTTTTTGATGACTTCTTTTGCATCAGGTTCTGTTTCGAACAAGCGCTCAATGCTCATATCAAAAATATCATCTGCCTGATTTTCGATGCTGTTCACTTTTACCAGCGCATCTGTGATATTCCGCATGTTTTTCATGTTGCGCAATTCCTTCACTGCAATTCTGATTTGTTCAGCACCTTGATCAATCAGGTCGGCCATTTTCTGGATGCCCGTATCGTTTGGGTTCACTTTATAGAAATTAATTTTCTTCGCGGTAGCATAAATATAATCGCAGATATCATCGAGCGAAGTGGCGAGATAATGAATGTCTTCACGGTCAAATGGCGTAATGAAATTTCTCCCGAGCTCGGTGAAAACGCGATGCGTTAAATCATCATTCACGTGTTCCTGATCTTCAATTCTTGAAATAATGGAAGCTCTTTTATCGTAATCGGTTTCTGAAACAAGCTCTTTCATCAGTTTGCCCATCACCGAAACACCGTCTGCTATTTCTTCAAACAAAGAATAGAAAACCCTATCCTTCGGCATAAAAATTTTCATGATAGAATTAAGCGCCATGCAGTATAATTTGAAGTAAAAATAGAATTATTGTTGATAGTTTTGTTAAAACTAACAGTAAGTTTTTTCAGCCGTATGAATAAGAACAGGGTTTACATATCTTTGTTTTCCATGGTCGCTGATAAAAAAGGATATGTCCGGCTTTTCTTCAAGCTGCTTTTGCTGGCAGTTTATTTTGCTTTTTTCAGCGTTCAGCTTTTTTTGAGATACACTTCTTCTCATTCGCTTCAATCTTTAGATTTAGATAGTTATAAGAAAATTGCTGCATCTAAAACTCTCTCTGATAAGGTATACATTTCGCAAAAAGATACAAAGAAGAGCAAGAACTTATCTTATCTGAATAAGCGTTTCCATCCGCAGGACGCGGTTAATATTTCTTTCAGCGATTTTCAGGTTCAGGCTGTTTTTGCAGAGGTCAAAAACAAATTTTATACTACTGATAAATATTTTGCCAGCCTTGGCATAATCACTTCTTCGCTTCGCGGACCGCCTGTGATTTCTTAATCCTTTCTTTTTTCTTCGAATTTATTTATTCATTAAAAATTATTTCATGGTTTTTCCATGCAAAACAACCTGTTTGATATTGTGTATATCAGCGTTGTTTATGAATGCTGCTCATGCGCAGCAAAAAAATTATTCATTATCGGATTTCACAGATTCTGCTATGCATCACATGCCGGTGCTATTGCAAAAACAAGCATTGGTAGATGCCTCGAAAGCAAATATTATAGATGCAAAACATTCTTTTTTGCCGAGTGCTTTTATTGCAGATGAATTGAATCTGGGAACTGATAATTCTCTTCCTGGTTCTTATTTGTCTTATGGGATTATTCCTTCCACATCAAGCGGCATTCATCCTTCAAATGATTACCAATCTGCTGTTGGCAATATTGCCATTTTTCAGAGCCAATATGAACTGCTTGATTTTGGTTTGAAGAAAGCGAGATTAGAAAATGCAAAAGCATATTCAAATCTTACGCAAGCGGATTTGGAAAGAGAAAAGTATTTGCTGAAATGGCGTGTCGGAAAATTATATTTCGACATTTTAAAAAACCAGTTTCAGTTATCGATTGAAAAAGAAAATGTGAACCGATATGAAGCAATTTATAAAGTGATTCAGGCGGTAACGAGAAGCGGTATAAAAGCAGGTGCTGATTCATCTCTGGCAATGGCAGAATTATCGAAAAGCAGAATCACTTATAATCAAATAGACGGACAAATCCGTCAGCAACAGCAGCAGCTTTCTTACCTGACCGGGATTTCGCCTGGCTATTTTTTGATTGATACTTCTCAGACAAAAAATTATTTGAATGCGTTGGATATTTTATCGCACAGCAATTATGCGGATAGTTTGAATAACCCGTTGATTGATTATTATAGCAAACAGGAATTGTTATATAAGCAAACAGAAAACTTAGTGAAGAAAAGTTATTTGCCGCGTGTTTATCTCAACGCCACAGGATGGGCAAGAGGTTCGAGTATCGATTATGCAGGCAATTACAAATCACTTGGCGAAGGCTTCGGCTATCAGCGGTTCAACTATATGTTGGGAGCAACTTTCGTGTACGATTTATTTAATGTGGTGCATCGGAAAGATAAACTTGCTATCAATCATTATAACACAGTTGCGAGCGATTATGATTTGCAGCAGCAACAACTTTCGCTGCAAAATGTAAACAATCAGGCTGAAGAGGCGATTCAAACAGCTACAAAAAATTTGTTTGAGATTCCGGTGCAGATAAAATCTTCGCAGGACACTTACAATCAAAAAACAGCGCAGTACAAAGCGGGCATCATTAACCTGATTGATTTGACGAATGCATCTTTTGTATTGTATCGTGCACAATCAGATTATGTGCAAACGCTCAGCGACTGGCTGCTCGCCAATCTGGACAAAGCAGCAGCAACCGGCAATCTGGATTTATTCATTCAATCAATTAAAAAATAATTCATGGTACGTGCAGCTTTAAAAAGACCAATAACAGTGCTCGTGTTGTTCATGGGTCTTTTGTTATTTTCTGTGGTAGCCATCCGTTCAATACCGATTGATATTTTCCCGAAACTCAATCTTCCGACTATTTATGTGATTGAGCAATATGGTGGCATGTCGCCCAAACAGATGGAAGGTTTTTTTGCAACAAGAATGCAGGATCAGTTTTTATATATCAATGGTATAAAAAATATCGAAAGCAAAAATGTGCAGGGCTTGTCATTAATCAAACTGACATTTTATGAAAACACCAACATGGCTGAAGCATCGGCGCAGGTGGCATTACAGGTGAACCGTGTGTCTGCATTTTTTCCGCCGGGCTCATTGCCACCACAGGTAATCCGTTTCGATGCATCATCATTGCCTGTTGGTGAGTTGGTTTTCTCCAGCAAAACAAGGTCACTCAAAGATATTTTTGATATTGCGCTGACACGCATCCGTCCGCTCTTTGCAACGGTGCCTGGAATGTCGTCTGCTCCGCCATTCGGTTCCAATGCAAGAACAGTGGTGATTAATGTTGACCCGCAAAAATTGCGCACATTCAATCTTTCTCCGGACGAAGTGGTGGAAGCTGTGGTGAAAAATAATGCGATTACACCAGCAGGAAATTTGCGGGTAGATAGCATGATGTATCTCACCACAATTAATTCTTTGGAAGATAAAGTGGAACAGTTCAATGATATTCCGGTAAAAAGCAATGGCTCAACAACCATCTTCGTGAAAGATGTTGCGCGAGTTGCAGATGCTGCGGATGTAACGGTCGATTATGCATTGGTCAACGGCAAGCGCTCGGTTTATATTCCTGTTGTGAAAACTGCTGATGCATCGACCTTAGATGTGGTGAATACGTTGCGTAAAAAATTGCCGGACATGAAATCATTGCTGCCGGATGATATTAATCTCAGCTACGAATTCGACCAGTCTGTTTTTGTGATTAATGCAGCTAAGAGTTTGATGACGGAAGGAATTCTTGGTGCGATATTAACCGGCTTGATGGTGCTTTTATTTTTGCGAGATTGGCGAAGCAGCCTGGTGGTTATCATCACGATTCCTGTTGCGATATTAAGTGCGGTTTTATTTTTAAACCTTGCCGGGCAAACCATCAACATCATGACGCTGAGCGGGCTTGCGCTTGCCATCGGTATTCTGGTTGATCAGGCAACCGTAACGATTGAAAATATTCACCAGCATCTGGAAATGGGGAAGAATAAAAAACAGGCGATACTTGATGCATGTGCAGAAATTTCTTTTCCATTATTATTAATCCTGCTTTGTATCCTCGCTGTATTCGCTCCATCATTTGTTATGAATGGAGTTCCGAAAGCAATGTTTCTTCCATTATCATTATCGATTGCATTCGCGATGATTGTTTCTTTCATCGCTGCACAAACATTAGTGCCTGTGATTTCAAACTGGTTATTGAAAGCAGAAAAGTTTCAATACAATCATAGCAAGCCTCATGCACATGCTGGTTTGGCACTGAATGAAAATGAAGTGGATGAAGTGGATGAGCATTCAAAAAATGAATCATCACATCCTGAGCATAATGATTTTTTTCAAAAAATAAAAACTGGCTTGGCAAGCAGATTAGAGAAATGGATGCCAAGAAGAAAAATAATTGTGATTATTTATTTAGTTATCGCATTTGGTGCAGCAGGTTTTTGTTTTGTTACGATCGGCAAAGATTTATTGCCAAAAAGTAATGTAGGGCAATTGCAATTACGTATTCGTGAACCTGATGGAACAAGGTTGGAAGTAACAGAAGAGGCGACAAAAAATATTTTGGATATTATTGATTCTGCTGTGCATGGAAATATTGCCATCAGTTCTGCACATGTTGGATTGATACCAAGTAATTTCGGAACAAGCAACCTCTATGTTTTTTCAAGCGGAACGCATGAATCGGTGATACAAGTGAACATTGATGAAAATTACAAGGTGAAGATGGATGATTTGAAAGAAGAAATCAGGCAACGCATTGCAGAAAAATATCCGACAGTAAAAATTTCTTTTGAGCCCATTGAGCTTACGGAGAAAATCATGGCCCAAGGCGCATCCACTCCCATTGAAGTGCGCATTGCCGGAAAAAATATGAAGGACATCGAAGATTATTCCGCACGCTTATTGGAAAAACTAAAAGCGATTTCTTTTCTGCGTGATGTACAGATTGCGCAACCGCTGAAAGAGCCTGTTATCAATATTTCCATCGACAGGCAAAAATTGGCGTTGATGAACCTTACGATTGATAATGTTTCAAAAAGTATTACCGATGCAACATCGTCCAGCCGGTTCACCAATAAAAATTTGTGGCTCGATGAAAAAACATCTTACACTTATCAAACACAGATTTTCATCCCGGAATATATTATGAATTCGCCGGAGCAACTAAAATCCATTCCGCTGGTGCATGGAGAAATGCGCCCCGTGCTTGCAGATGTTGCCACATTCACGCTCGACACCATTCCCGGTGAATATGATAGGAGTGGCCCGCGAAGATTTGTAACAGTCAGCGCTAATATCAATAAAAAAGATTTAGGAAGTGCAACCACTGCTGTGCAAAAAGCAATCGATGAACTGGGCAAACCGCCAACAGGGTTAGTGCCTGAAATAAAAGGAATGTCATCATTGCTTATTGAAACACTTGGTTCATTGCAAAGCGGTTTGATTGCAGCGATTGTTGTGATACTATTACTGCTTGCTGCAAATTATCAGTCGTTCGGTCTTTCCATTGCAGTGCTGGCAACAGTTCCAGCAGTTTTATCAGGCGCGATGATAATGTTATTAATCACAGGCGCAACGCTCAACCTGCAATCTTATATGGGAATTATTATGGCAGTCGGTGTGTCTGTTGCCAATGCGATTTTGATTGTAACGAACGCAGAAAGTTTGCGGCTTGAATACAAAAACCCATTCAAAGCTGCTACGGTTGCAGCGAGCATAAGATTGCGACCAATATTAATGACGAGCATGGCGATGATTGCTGGAATGGTGCCGATGGCAAGTGGTCTTGGCGAATCCGGCGACCAGTCTGCGCCACTTGGTCGCGCAGTGATTGGAGGTCTTGCTGCATCTACGTTTGCAGCATTGTATATCGTGCCGCTGGTGTATGGATGGGTTCAACAGAAAAAATCTTTTGGTACCGTTTCATTATTGCCGGAAGATGAAAATTTCTGAACGGGGATTTTGGGAGATTAATTTGATTCAAGAATGAATTAATCTCTGCATAATTATTAAAAAATTTTTGAAAAAAAATGGACGTGACAACCAAAAAATAAAAACATGAAACATAAATTAGTTAAATGGACAATTCACAAATACTTATCCTATAAATCTTTTCAATTCATTCTAATCCCAGCTCTGATAATTTTTCTTTTTTATTCCTGCTCTGATGATAAAGCATCAGAAAATAAAACGGAAGCAGCTAATGCTGCACCACATTATACACTTGCGAAAGTTGAAAAAGCAATAGTGAGTGAGCAGTTGAAACTCCCAGCACAATTAGCCGCTTATCAGGAAGTGAGCATTTTTCCGAAAGTGAACGGTTATGTGAAAACAGTATTGGTTGATATCGGCTCGCATGTAAAAAAAGGACAAACATTAATGACGCTCGAAGCACCTGAACTCGAACAGGCAGTTGCACAGGCAAGAGAAAAATACGCACGTGCAAAATCTGATTACACGATTGCGAAAGAAAATTATGCGCGGTTAAAAGAAGCATCAGAAACACCCGGTGCAATTTCTCCGCTTGATTTAGCAACTGCAAAATCGAAGGCAGAAGCGGACAGCTCATTGAGCAATGCAGAAAAAGCAAACTGGCAAATGCAACAAACAATGATGGATTATTTAATTGTAATTGCTCCATTCAGCGGAGTTATCACGCAGAGAAATGTTCATCCTGGCGCATTAGTTAGCGCTGAGTCAAAAGACGGAAAGCCTATGCTCGAATTGAAACAAGTTGACCATTTGCGTTTGCAGGTAGATATTCCCGAAAGCGCTGTTTCCAGCCTGAAGAAAAAAAATGACAGCGTTTCATTCGACCTCTCTGCATTTCCCGGTGTTGAGCGCAAAGGACATATCAGCAGAATTTCAATGAATATTAATGCACAGTTTCGCTCGGAGAGAATTGAACTCGATGTGTATAATGCAGATGGTGCGCTTGCCCCGGGCATGTATGCAGATGTGTTGTTCAGTTCTGACGGAAATCCGAATGCATTATCAGTTCCAAAAACTGCTGTGGTGATTTCAACAGAAAGAAAATATGTGATTGCAGTAAGAAGCGGCAAAGCGGTGAAAGTAGATGTGATAACGGGCAATGAAGCAAAAGGCAAAACTGAAGTTGTCGGGGCATTACAAGCCGGCGAAGAAATTATTAGCAATGCAAATGATGAAATCAAAGAAGGAACACCAATAAGCACTAATGGAAAATCTTAATTTTTAATTTCATTTTAATTGCGATGCACCATAATTATTTATTTTATAAAATAATTTCATGTTGTTTTTGTGAATTATTATGAATCCATTGAAAATACTTATTGTCGAGGATGAAAAGAAAATTGCCGAATCTCTTTCAAAGGGGTTAATGGAACTACAATATTCCGTAGAGGTTGCATACGATGGGCTGATGGGAAAGAAGATGATATCTGCCACAAGCTATGACCTTGCCATCGTTGATATTAATCTGCCTCACATGAATGGATATGAGCTGTGCAATTTTATCCGCAGTTATAACAAAAACATACTTGTCATAATGCTTACAGCAATGAGCTCGATGGATGACAAGCTCGCAGGTTTCAATGCAGGCGCGGATGACTACATTATCAAGCCATTTGATTTTAAAGAATTGCTTGCACGTATTAAGGCATTAATAAAGCGCTTGCACCAACAAACTTCCAATGATGCGATATTAAGAGTGTCCAATCTTCTTATGAATTTAGATAGCAAGGAAGTAACGAGAGACGGAAAACCCATTTCATTAACTGCAAAAGAATTTCAATTGCTTGAATATTTTATCAGGAATAAAAACAGGGTTAAGTCAAGGGCAGATATTGCCATAGACGTTTGGGACATTGATTTTGATACGAAGACAAATGTTATCGACGTGTATGTTAATTTTCTCCGAAACAAGATTGACAAAGAGTTTATGCCAAAGCTCATTTTCACGCATGTTGGCATGGGCTATGTGCTAAAAGAAAACGCATGAAATGAAAATCCGGCACAAGATAATGCTGCTTTTCACTTTGCAGGTCACAGCGATTATTTTATTGCTCGGCATTTCCGTTTATTATTTTTCATCGCTGGAAAGAAAAATAGTATTTCATAAACGTTTAAAAAGCCGGGCTAATTACAGCGGGCAGTTATTTTCTATTTTAGGAGATAGCAGCAACGAAATCCTAAACCGGATTGATTCCACTTCCACAGCCGGCTTATTGCCGCAAAGAAGCATTTCTATTTTTGGAACAAATGGAAATATCTTGTATCAATTTGAAAAGCAGGCGCAGCAATTATCAATTAACAAAAATGTAATTGATGAGGTTA
Source organism: Puia sp. (assembly GCA_035295505.1). Classification (GTDB taxonomy): domain Bacteria; phylum Bacteroidota; class Bacteroidia; order Chitinophagales; family Chitinophagaceae; genus Puia. Next base: position 24,583 of record DATGIX010000135.1, read on the forward strand.
ATCTTGAAAGTGAAAAATATTTTAAGATTGAAAACAGAGAAGCTATTGCTCTTAAATACAAGAATAATAATAAAGAGTTTATTGTGGTGGTTGCTGCTTATGATGTAGATGGGTTGCAACGATTGAATGGCTTGTTCGTGATTTTACTGGTGAGCCTGCCAATTACAATATTTCTTACGGCATTAACAGGATTTCTTTTTTCGCAACAATTAGTAAAGCCCATCTCGCAAATTATTTATGAAGTGAATGAGATTTCTTCATACAACCTCAATTATCGTATCAAGGCAGGGAAAAGCAAAGATGAATTAAACCAGCTTGCCAACACATTCAATCAATTGCTAGAAAGGCTACAGAAATCTTTCAACATACAAAGAAGATTTATATCAAACGCTTCTCATGAATTATCAACTCCGCTTACATCCATATCAAGCCAGTTGGAAGTGACATTACAGCGGGAAAGAAATGCATCAGAATATAAGAAAGTGCTGGTATCAATCAGTGAAGATGTATTGCAAATGCGCCAGCTAACGAGAAGTCTGCTTGAAATCGCCAAAGCGGATTCCGAGGGGAACATTGAATTAAAAGAATTGCGCGTTGATGAAATATTGCTCAAAATAATATCGGAAATAAAAAAAATCAACAGTACATATAAAGTGGATTTATATTTTGGAGAATTCCCGGAAGATGAAAAAGATTTTGTGGTATTTGGAAACGCGGAATTGCTGCACAGCGCTATAAAAAATATAGTGGAAAACGGATGCAAATATTCTCCTGATAAAATATCCCGTGTGAATCTTGTGTATGAAAATCACCATGTTTATGTTCACGTGAGGAATCAAGGCAACGTTATAGCAACAGAGGAAATCCAAAAAATATTCCAGCCCTTTTACAGAGGCTCAAACGCGAAAGACTACAAGGGATTTGGATTGGGTTTAGCGCTGGCTAAAGGTATCGCAAGATTGCACAAAGGAGCTATCAAAGTGAAATCTGATATTTCTGACGGAACGGAATTCGTCATTGACATACCTTCAATAAACGCATTTCAATAGGACCCGATTTTAATTTCATTTTAATTCGCTTTTAATGCCGGCTTAATTGCAGGATATTACTTTTGGGTGGCAAACATTTTAAAGAATTCCATTAAGTAATTTTTAAAAAATTAAATCGTGACTAAGCTATTTAAAGATATAATGGTACCTTTTTTTTCAATCGATGAATTGGATTCAGATGCTGAAAGAGCTATCGAAATTGCCAAACAGCTACAAAGCAATATTCACTTATTGTATATGAGCAGGGATAATAAAATCTCGATGTTAAAAAAAGCCGGAGCATTCTTATCAAACCGAAAAAGGATACGCACTGTTATTGAGTCTGATTTTTTGGATTTGCACAAAAAGAGGCTGATTAAACTATATCCGTCATTATTTTTTCATTGTGCGGAAGGAGGAGAAAGCCAGCAACATTCAATAATAGATTATTGCAACAAGAACAACATCGACCTGGTTTTATTCATCGCAAATAGAGAACCAAAAAGCCGGGAAAAGAAAAACAACAACCTTAATATTGGCAGTCTGTCTGAAAAATTAGGCTGCCCTGTGATCAGCGTTAATTTTAAGACCAACATGCTCCACATAAAAAACATAGTTATACCTATCGGAAGTTTTTTGCCCATGAAAAGGCTTATTGTCGGTTGTTATATCGGAAGGCTTTTTAATTCTAAAATCCATCTCGTTTCTTTGAATAAAAAGTTTCTTACGAACGGGCGCGATGAGGCTGTGTGCATGTACAAGGCATATCATTTATTGCGTGATAATACAAACCTTCCGGTTGAATGTATCACGCTGATGTCGAAGAACATTGATGAAGCAGCATTCAGATATGCAGACGAGATAAATGCAGATTTGGTTTTTGTAAATTCAGAGAGTGATCTGATAAGCCCTGAAATGATGAATTGATGATGCTTGCTTATAAATGATATAAATAATTTAGCCATATGGAAACGGAAAAGGGTTTTTATAAAGGCCAGTAGTAAAATCGTAGCAGTAGTTTTCGGTTTCTTAAAAACAGGGTCTCCGCTTTTGCGGAGGCCTTACTTACATCTTTCAAATTATTTGCAGCACAGATAAAACTATTTAATATAAAAAGCAGTTGCATCAGAATGACAGAACAAAATCCGACAAACGAAAATCAAATGGAAGATGAAATCCATAGCCGGATGAAATGCAAGGTTTGCGGAGCCTGTCTTTATTTGACAGATAGAGGAAATCATGAACGGACATATCATTGTTCATCAGAGGAAGCGCGATTCTGGGATTTTGAAAGAGGCACTCCAGCGCAACTGAAAGCAAAGGAGCATTGGGATAAATCCAGGATAGAAATGTTTACGGATATGAGTCAAGCCTTGTGAGCTAAATCGTATTCCGTCTGCGCTAAAAGAATTAAGTACAGGGCTATAAAAAATCTTATCTGTAAGAAAAATAAGTTGGTCGTTCCTTTTTTAATTTGAATAGCTCATTGAAAAATAATAAATAAAATGAAAAAAGTAATATTAATCACATTAATAGCTGCTTTTTCACAAAGCGGTATTAGCCAATCTGAGCAAGATAAAATACTATCAAGAATATCAAATTCTTTTTCAGTACAATTCCCATCTGCACATTTAAAAAATTTGAAATTTAAAAATAATAACTATATCGCTGAATTTACTGTAGACAATAAAAAATTATTTGCTTTTTATTCTGTTGATGCAAATTGGCTGAAAACAGAAACCAAAATCAAATGGACATGGGATTTGCCTCCCAAAGTTGAAAACGCATTCTTTAAAAGTAAGTATGGAAATTGGGCGATTAATGAAATCAAAGAAATACAAATGCCGGCACAGCATCTTTATTCGATACATGTTAACGATGGTGATTTGCTGGATTCAAACCATTATGACGTGTTCATACAGGATGTGATATTTTATTTTAAACCTGACGGCGGACTGCAGAAAAGTATTATGCAAAATGAATAAAGATTATGCAGTAATAATATTTTTATACTCGCATAAAATATTTGCGCTTGCGAAGTATTATTTTTTTCCGCTTGCATTTTGCATATTACAGATTTCGCCTACACACCTTCTCGGGCGAAAAAACCCGGTGATGAACATAAGAGCACCAAAAATTATAACCGCCCAGTCATAGTCATTCCGGAAGCCGAGCCATATAATCAATATACCAAAACTCCAACGCACAACCCTGCTCAACAAAACAGCCCATTCAATATTATTATTCGCGAAATTAGTCATTATGGATTTTTATTTCGGGCTGCATTGTCACTTTGGATTTTACAGAATTTGAAATCAAACATGCGGCCTCGGCTTTTTGCAAAATCCTTTCTGCTCTTTCTTTTTCACGTTCATCATTAATAGTAAGCAAAGGGTGCAACGTGATTTCAGTAATCATATATCTGCCATCTGCTTTCTCTAATTTGCCATTTGCATTGCACTGAAAATCTTTGAAAGATAATTTTGAATTCTCTGCAATTGCCAGGAATGTTGTCATTAAGCAACTGTTTACTGCTGCAACTAACAAATGTTCCGGCGACCATATTCCCGCAATTCCGTTTGCGAATTCCGGCGGTGTTGCTACTTCAATGTTTTCATTTAATATCGGCGAAGACATCAACCCTTTTCTTCCTTGTTCCCAATTGAGGTTTACTTCATAAAAATGAGCTGTTTCCATCGTTAATCTTTTTTTATTTCTTCAAATATTGTTTCTGTTTCTACTGCTTTATTATTTTTTGGCAGAGCCACACCGCAGCTTCCGGCACAGCAACACCCTGTATTTGTGAGCGCCTGAAAAAGGAAGATGACGGATAGCAAGCCTGAGAAGGCATCATGCATCATTATTGCATTTGCACCCATAAAAACTCCCATTGCCAAACGGATGATGCGCATGAAATTCCAACCTGAAAATATCATTTGTCTGATGTCGCTCATGGCATATATTTTTTTAAGCCTGACCAGCCACCGCCGTTATATACTGTGAAACCTTTTGACTGTAAAAGGCTTTTGGCAGACGAGCTTCTCATTCCTGACGCACAACAAGTGATGATTGCTCTTTCCTGTTTCAATTTTTTTAATTGGTTCGGCAATTCGTTCAATGGAATATTCACAGAGTTCTTCAGATGCCCGGCTGCATATTCATTTCCTGAACGGACATCTACAATCAAAGCGCCTTTTTCAATTAATGATGCGAAATCAGTTTTCGGTGATTTGCCAAAAATTCTTTTTATTAGTTCAATCATGATACTTTTTTAGTGATGAGCAATCATTCTTTCCACATCCATCCACGGGCCGCCGTTGGATATTTTTTCAAAACCATTTTGCTGCAAAATGCGATATGCTTTTGCGCTTCTTACACCCGATGCACAGCAAACAACAATTTCGCCTTGTATTTTTTTCAGGTCTTCAATATGTTCATATAATTCCTGCAAAGGGATATTCATCGAATTTTTTGCATGCCCGAGTGCATATTCGTCAGGCGTTCTTACATCAATAATAGTGCTGTTCATTTCAAATTATTTAGAAGATTAATTTTAGAAATTAGTTTTTTATTTCTCCTTTGGTTTTGTAGTAATGCCAAAAGGCAGGTACAAAGGGCAGAAGCTGATAAAGCTGGTAAGAATAAAAATTCCTGCCATAACGAGAAGCACAGTTGCCGTTGTTCCGTTTATTTTATTAAAGTAATATAATAACGCGATGGTGATTGCTGCAGCTATGCGGATAGTACGGTCTACTGTGCCCATATTCTTTTTCATGTTGTTGAAATTTATTTCAACACAAATTTCCGGTACATAAAAAAGATGTTTGGCTACTTATGTTACAGAAGGGAAATTTTATTTCGGGAAAGTTTTACCATCCCTTCCGTTTCCATTTGCTTTAGCAGGCGGGATACAACTACTCTGGCTGTTCCCAGCTCATCTGCAAGCTGTTGATGAGTGATGTTAATTTCAGCCGAACCGGTCAGATTCTTTTTTTCTTTTAATAACTGCAGTATGCGCTCATCCATTTTTTTGAAAGCGATGGCATTTACCACTTCAAGCAATTCTTCAAAACGTTTGTGATAGAGCTTAAAGATATAATCGAGCCATTCCGGATATTCTCTGATAAGAAGGCTTACTTTTTCGACAGGCACCAACAATATTTCAGTTTCTTCTTCTGCCACTGCTTTTATTTTGCTGGTATCGTCATGAATGCCGCCAAGAAACGACATGATGCAGGTTTCTCCCGGCTTTATATAATACAGCAATATTTCTTTCCCATCTTCATCTGTGCGCATTACCCGCAAAGAGCCTTTTTTTACGATAGGGATGGAACGGATATAGGCATTTTCATTCAATATTATTTCACCTTCTTTAAATGTTTTAATGATACTGAAAGTCTCCAGCTTTTCATTAATCGCTTTTGATAATTGCAATGGATTTTCGGTAGCGGTATTATTCATACCGCAAATTAAGTTGTTAATCCGTAACGCTAAGATAACATTCACGTAAACCTGGCGTTATATCCACGGAATATCTTTGTAAAACCTCTGAAATGAAATCTGCCTTCTTTTCTTCCGTGCTCTCATTGATATCTCTTGTTGCTGCAGCGCAGCAAATTCCCCAGACAGAAAATATTTTTATCATCACCACCGACGGCTTTCGATGGCAGGAAGTTTTCAACGGAGCAGATTCTGCGCTGATTAATAACACAGATTTTGTTGAAGATACTTCCATCTCCAAACAACTTTACTGGAACGAAGAAACAGAAGCACGCCGCAAAATGCTGATGCCCTTTTTCTGGAATGTGATTGCAAAAAAGGGTCAGCTTTATGGCAACAGATTATATGGTAACAGATCGAATGTTGCCAATTTTTATAAGATTTCTTATCCGGGCTACAACGAAATTTTTACGGGTTATACTGACCCACGCATTATTATTAACTATCCGAAGAAAAATCCCAATACAAATATTCTGGAATACCTCAACAATCAGGAAGCATATCATGATAAAGTCGTTGCATTCAGTTCCTGGTATGTTTTCCCTTTTATATTGAATAAAGAAAGAAATGGCTTGCCTGTGAACAGTGGTTATGAAAATATGCAAACTGAAAACAGTGATACTACCTTTCAGCTTATTAATAAAGTGCAGGATAATGTGGTTGAAAAAAATCATACACGTTACGATTGGCTCACATTTTTAAATGCTAAAGAATACATTGAGCAGCACCACCCGAAAATTGTTTTTATCGGTTTAGGTGAAACGGACGAATATGCTCATGAAGCACATTATGACAAATATTTGCAGCATGCGAATGCAGTCGATAAAATGATTAGTGATTTGTGGTATTATGTGCAGACAAATTCTTTTTATAAGAACAAAACAACTTTTATTATTACCACTGATCATGGTCGTGGAAAACAAACTTTCAACTGGAGCAATCATAGCCTCTTTACAACAGGTTCGGGGCAAACATGGCTCGCGATGATTGGTCCTGGCATTGAGCCTTTAGGTGAGATGAAAGAAGAACAACAGATTTATCAAAAGCAGATTGCTTCAACCATTGCTAATCTGTTAGGGCAAGAATTTGTTAGTGAACATAAAGTAGGCAAGCCAATTTCTCTCCCGACAGTTTCTTCTACAAACAGCACAGGGAACAATTTGTTAACAAAAGTAAGTTTGGAGAAATAAATTTCTTCGTCTCTGTAATTTTTAGTGATACATATTCTTCAACAAATGATGAATTGAATCTGAAAAGATCGCAATCCTTGTTAAATGGGTAATCAAGCAAAACTTTTTCAGTAGTTTTATTCCACCACTCGGATTTCAATTAAAGTAAAATGAGTATTGCAGATAAAGGAATTATTTTTTTGTTTTTTACAGCTATCATTTCTCATTCTTGCCTTGCACAACAAAAAGTAATATCGCTGAAAGAAATTGCTTCATTAGTTCAAAGTAACCTTCCTCAATTGCAAGCATATAAAGAACAGTCAAATGCGGCATTACAAAATATCAATCTTGCTAAAAACACATTTGTTCCTGATGCCTCGGTAGGTTATCAGGCAAATTATTCCACTTACAATAACATCACCGGAATGAGCTATCCCGGATTGATGATGCCTATCACCGGTCCGCCTTCCGCAAACAATAATATCAATTTTGTGCCAGGCACAGCATTGGCAATGCTTGTAAAATGGGAGCCTGTTACATTCGGTCAGCGCAATGCGGCAGTACAAAAAGCCACTGCGCAATTTCAATTCGCAAATGCTTCATATAACCAAGCATTATTCAAGCAACAGTATACTGCATTGTACACTTATCTTGATGCTGTTTATCTTCAGCAATTATTAATCAGCACACAGGCAAATATCAGCAGGATTGAAACTGCATTAATTCAATCATTGGTATTGGCTAAAGAAGGATTGCGCCCAGGAATCGATACTACTCAATTTCAAAGTGCATTAGCACAAGCAAGGGTAAATTTTTATTCTGCAGAAAAAGCATACCAATTGCAATTGGAAGAATTGACTAAGCTAGCAGGGTTACAGCAATCATCTTATGAAATCATTTTATCAGACACATCAATGGCTACGACTTATCCTTTACTCCCCGATACAGCAAATGGATTTGCACGTAGTCCTTTACTTCAATATTATCAGTCGAAACAGGAATTCAGCAAAGCTTCATTAAAAGAAATCCAAACTGCGTGGCGACCGCATCTGGATGTTTGGGGAAATGCATATAGCAGAGGTTCCGGAGTAGAGTATAATGGCAATATTAATAAACCCGATGGATGGAATTTATCAAGAACAAATTATGGTGCAGGTATTCAACTAAGTTTTCCCATTCTTCAATTCTCACAAATAAATATTCAGAAGAAACAATATCAATCTTTACTAAAAGCGGATGAAGCGATGGTATCTCAGTCGAAACTTGATTTGCAAAAGCAATTGGAATCTGCGCTTATCAATTTTCAACAAAACAAGAAAATAGCCGAGCAAACAAAATTGCAACAACAATTCGCCGGATATGCTTACAGTGGATTAGAGTTGAGTTATAAAAGCGGATTAACAGATTATACTAGATTGACACAAGGGCAATATGATTTGCTGAATGCAGATATTGCCAAAGCCAATGCATATTTGCAAATGTGGCATGCCTTGCTGGATGTTGCAGTAGCGAAAGGTGATATCAATATTTTTTTGCAGCAATTAAAATGATTTCTTACTGATGAAATTAATCATATCTGCATTACGTCATCCCATCACCATACTGGTTTTAGTGTTGGCAATCGTATTTTTTTCTTATCTCGCCATCAGCAATTCTAAAATTGATATTTTCCCAAAGCTTGGTCTGCCTACTGTTTATGTTGCGCAACCTTATGGAGGATTATCTCCCGAGCAAATGGAAGGATTTATTTCATCTTATTATGAATATCATTTTCTCTACATCACCGGAGTAAAATATGTTGATTCAAAATCAATACAAGGTGCTTGTGTATTAAAGATTGAATTCAATGAAGGCACGGATATGAGCCAGGCAATGGCTGAAGTGGTGGGATATGTTAATCGTGCAAGAGCATTTATGCCGCCGGGTACAGTGCCACCTTTTATTACAAGATTTGATGCAGGCAGTGTGCCTGTTGGTCAATTGGTATTTAGTTCTGAAGATCGTTCGCTTGGAGAAATATCAGACCTGGCCTTATTTCGTGTGCGCCCAATGTTTGCAACATTGCCCGGAGTTTCTGCACCGCCTCCTTTTGGTGGAAATCAAAAGACGGTGCTCATTACCGTTGACCCGGATAAAATCCGCAGCTACAATTTGTCCCCAGATGCAGTAGTGCAGGCATTAGTAAAGGCAAATACAATAACACCAGCAGGAAATGTGCGCATTGGTGATACCACTTATCTTACTCCACAAAACAGCGTGATAGAAAATATCAACGAACTGAATAATGTGCCGATTCAATCAGGCGCCGGCCCATCAGTGTATATAAAAGATATTGCAGCAGTGAGCATGGGCTCAGACGTTACGACAAGCTATGCGTTAATTAATGGCAAACGTTCAGTTTATATTCCTGTAACTAAACGGGCTGATGCATCTACATGGGATGTTGTTCAAAATGTAAAAAAAGCACTGCCCGATATGCAGGCTGCAATTCCCTCTGACATAAAAGTGAGTTATGAATTCGACCAGTCAGGTTATGTCATCAATTCTTTAAAATCAGTTTTGTTTGAAGGAGTGCTCGGCGCATTACTTACAGGATTAGTAGTGCTGCTGTTTTTGGGTGACCGTCGAAGTGCATTGATAGTTGTGATGACAATTCCGCTGGCATTGCTTTCTTCTGCAGTTTTATTATTTCTAACAGGGCAAACGATTAATATAATTACATTAGGCGGTTTGGCATTAGCTGTCGGGATACTTGTAGATGAAGCCACAGTAACAATAGAAAATATTCATCGACATCAAGAGATGAATAAAACCAGAGCAAGAGCCATTTCAGATGCATGCAAGGAAATTGCAGCGTCAAAGTTGCTCATCTTGCTTAGCATTTTAGCCGTATTTGTTCCTGCATTGTTTATGAATGGCGTACCGAGAGCGATGTTCATGCCGTTATCAATGGCGGTCGGGTTTGCGATGATTGCTTCTTTCTTATTGTCACAAACTTTTGTTCCAGTGATGGCTAACTGGATGTTGAAATCACATCCACAAAATAATTCTTTGCATAAGGAAAGCAGATTTAAAAAATGGCAGAGCAAATATGAATCGGCTGGAAAAAAAATGAAAAGCAATTTTAGGTTGATTGGCACGCTCTTTATTATTTCATCCATTATTTTATGTGCCTTGCTGTTTAAGTTAACTGGGACAGAATTATTTCCAAAAACAGACAGCGGTCAAACCCAAGTACGGTTGCGCATGCCCGTTGGAACAAGACTTGAAAGAACAGAAGATGCGACGCGGAAATTATTGGAGCTTTCTGAAGGAATCGTTGGCAAAGGTAATATAGAAATCAGTTCCGCCTTCATCGGAACGCAGCCATCAAGCTATCCAATCAATAATATTCATCTTTGGACAAGCGGCCCGCAGGAGTCAGTCACAAAAATTAAATTGAAAAAAAGCGTGCTGGCAATTACACAATTTCAGGAACAATTGCGCGATGCTGTGAGAAAAAATATTCCATCAGCAACTATTTCTTTTGAGCCGGGAGATATTGTTGAGCAAGTGCTTAATCTTGGAAGTTCCAATCCTGTAGAAATTATTGTTGTTAATAAAAATCTGGACATTGGCAAACAAGCTGCAGATGCATTGATAAAAAGATTATCATCTATTACTCCATTGAGAGATCTTCAGATTTCAACTCCTTTAAGATATCCGGCTATCAAATTAAATGTTGACAGATTGAAATCAGGTCAATTAAACATCACTGCCGATCAGGTTGCAAAATCAGTTGTGCCTGCTACCACATCAAGCAGATTTACGACGCCAAGCTATTGGCTTGACAAAACAACAGGAACTGCTTATCAGGTGCAGGTTCAATATCCCGAATATAAAATGAACAGTACAGAACAATTGGAACAAGTTCCTGTTTCATCAGGTAATGGTAACACACATTATCTGAATGAAGTGGCAAATTGGAACCGCACAACGATGGTTGGCGAGTATGACCGGTTGAACCAGCAACGATACATCACTATTACTGCAAATGTTTACAAAGAGGATTTAGGAAGTGTTTTTAAAAAAGTGCAATCTAATATTGATTCAATAAGTAAATCTTTTAATGGAACTAAAATATCAATGCGCGGACAGCCCGTGCTGTTGCAACAAACATTATCAGGATTACAGTTCGGGCTGTTGATAGCTGTTGTTGTCATCTTTCTTATCATGGCTGTTTTCTTTCAATCTTTCAGGATTGCTTTTACTGCATTGAGTGTGATACCCGCAGTTGTTGGCGGTGCATTATTTTTATTGTTGCTAACAGGCAAAACGCTCAACGTTCAATCTTACATGGGCACTATCATGGCAATCGGGGTCGCTATTGCGAATGGCGTTTTATATATCAGCAGTGCTGAATTTTTAAGAAGAAACGGGGAAATGGAATACCTGCATTTAAAAGCGGCTTCATTGCGTATGCGACCTATTTTAATGACAAGTATTGCCATGATTGCAGGTATGATTCCTATGGCATTGGGACTTACCGAAGGTGGCGACCAAACTGCCCCGCTTGGAATTGCAGTAATTGGAGGATTGGTTTTTTCTGCCATCAGCGTTTTGTTTTTTTTACCGCATGTATATAACTGGAGCATCGGCAGAAAAAAATATTATTCTGTATCGCTCGACCCTGATGATATGAACAGCAAATATTTCGAAGAGAAAAATAAATAATAAAGTATGAAGCAGGTCCATTATAATTTTATGATATCAATTACTTTGTTCATTTCGATAACAGGATGCAGCAATAATAATACAAGCACCAACTCTACACCAGGGAATAATGTTTCTGCAACAAATAGTTTAGATACGGTTCCCGTTTTTTTATTATCACAGAAAAAAGTAGAGAAAAAGATTGAACTGCCGGCAGAATTATTACCTTATGAACAAACAGAATTATTTGCAAAAGTGCAGGGCTATGTGAAAGAAGTTAAAGTTGATATCGGAGATAATGTTCGGAAAGGACAAACACTTGCTATTATTGAGGCACCGGAAGTGAATACGAAATACGCAGAATTTCAAACATCGTTGCTTGCAGTCAAAGCAAAGTATAATGCGAGCTTAGATAATTATCAGCGTTTATATAAAGCCTCACAAGCAAACACACCCGGCATCGTTGCGCCGGTTGACCTTGAACGGAACAAGCAGCAAATGCTTGCAGACAGTGCTTCTTATTACGCCGCAGAAAAACTGGCGCAATCATATAAAGAAGTATCAGGTTATCTAGTTTTGAAAGCCCCTTTCGACGGGGTAATTACTTCAAGAAAAACAGACCCGGGAAACCTGGCTGGCATAAATACTTCTATTGTTACAATTCAAAATTATAAAACTCTTCGCTTGCGTGTCGCTGTGCCGGAAAGTTATATTGCTTCTCATGCCGCATCGGATACCATTCAATTCAAAATGGACGCTTTTCCTGAAAAATTATTTACGGCAAAACTTGCACGTAAAACAGAAACCATTGACCCAAATACAAGAACAGAGCTTTGGGAATATGATTACAATAACATCAACAAAATATTAAAAGCCGGAGCATTTGCTTATGTTCAATTAAAAATTGCGAGACAAACGCCATCCTTTGTTGTGCCGTCTTCGTCTGTTGCTACTACTCAGGAAAAGAAATTTGTTATTCGCATTAAAAATAACAAAGCAGAATGGGTTGATGTGCGACAAGGCATTTCACTTGATGACGGAATAGAAATATTCGGAAACCTTTCCGTTAATGATACGCTCATTGCACGTGCAACTGATGAACGCAAACCAGGTTCTGAAGCGTCCTGGAAACTGAACAAGCCTGCAAAATAAGCTTTTATAACCCATCTCAGTCGTCGCTAAACAACTGTTCTAAAGCAAATCCCAAACGTAAGACCCGAAGTTGGTAACATTAAGGTAACATTAAGGTAACATTGCAGTCATAGCTTAATTCTTCTTTTGCAATCCAAACAAATGAACAAAATTTTTATGAGAAGAATTGGCTTAATCAAATCGCTCCTAACAACATTGATTGTTTTATTAATTGGTTTTACATCTGTTCAGGCGCAATATCTATGGAACTCGGATTCTGCTTTTAGAGCAGGAACTCCGAACTCAGGTAGATTATGGGGCTATGTTTTCGGAGATTTGTTTTATAAATCTCACAGTGACTCATTGAACAGAGGGGGGAATAATCAATATACTAATGTAAAGCAAAGCAATGCACAATTTCAGTTTCGCCGCATTTACATTGGCTATGATTATAATATAAGTAAAACATTTTCTACGGAATTTCTTTTAGCCGCTGAGGACGATTTCACGAATGGCGATTTGCTTCAGGATAATAAATTCACTCCGTATATCAAATTTGCAAACATACGCTGGCATGACTTTCTGTTCAAAGGCAACGACCTCGTGGTTGGTTTACAGCCTACTCCGGCTTTCCCTTATATGACAGAATCAATCTTTAGCTATTCGAGACCAATAGAAAGAACAATCACAGATATACGCAGAACTCCTTCTTTTGATTTTGGTGCAGGCTTGCAGGGAAGGTTTAATTCGAAAGATAAGTCTGTAGTATATGGCTATAATCTTCTTGTCGCTAATGGTTCAAGCGCTAAACCTCAAACATTGAGTGGTTCACTTTACAAATGGTTTTACGGAGATGCTTTTGTTGGTTTCCTCAATCGCAGATTGATACTTGATTTTTATCAGGATTATCAAAGACAAGCTTGGGGACCCGGTGAGCATGGGCATGCTGCAAGAGCAATGACAAAAGGAGCTGTTATTTGGACAACACCAAAGTTGACTATCGGTGTAGAATCATTTATCAATGGATTGAAACAATCTGAAGTCGGAACTGCGGGATCTTTAAAAGACACACTTGATGGACGTGCGACAGGTACAACTTTTTATGTTCATGGAAACATCTATAAAGACAAGCTCAAATTTTTTGTTCGCTACGATATATACAATCCTAATACTAAATATGATAATGCCACTTACAGTAAATACACAGCACTGTATGGCGTAAGTACCAGTTATGAGCCCAATAACAAAGAAAAATTTTTATCCCTTGGACTGGATTTTATGCCCGTAAAGAATGTTCATTTTATGCCGAATATCTGGTATGACAGATACACTGGACAGCAGGCAAATCTAACAGGCTCTGCTGCTCATGACCATGACCTTGTTTACAGGATGACTTTTTATTTTACGTTCGGTAAACTTTTTGGAAATCCTGCTTATGCTAATTATCCTTTCCTTCATTCATAATTTTTAAATAAGAGAATAAAAATCACAACTCCTACAAATAAATAAAATATGAAAATGAATTTCCTGAATTTAAAAAGCACATTAGCAATTGGTGCGTTACTTGCAACCGTAACATTCTCATCATGCGGTGATGGCGGCGGTTCTGATAAAAAAGCAGATAGTACTGCAACCGGCAGTGGAAGCAGTGATGACAATGCGTTGATTGGTGCAGGTAGCTCATTCGACAATCCTTTGTTCTCCAAACTTTTTTCTGAGTATAACAAAACAAATGGATTGAAAGTAAACTATCAGTCTGTTGGTTCCGGTGCGGGCATTTCTCAATTGACAAATAAAACAGTTGACTTCGGTGCATCAGATGCGCCGATGAATGGCAAACAGGATTCAGCCGTTACTGCTCCTGTTCTTCATATTCCTGTTACTGCAGGTGCAGTTGTGTTGAGCTACAACTTGCCTGATGTAAAAGACACTTTGAAATTAACGCCGTCAGTTCTTGCAGATATTTTCCTAGGAAAAATCACAAAATGGGATGATGCAAAAATTGCTGCTGTTAATAAAGGAGTGAAACTTCCATCAACTACAATCGTGATAGCACATCGTTCTGATGGTAGCGGTACATCAAATATTTTCACTACCTATCTCGCTAAAGTGAGCGAAGAGTGGAGCACAAAAGTGGGCAAAGGTTCTTCAGTGAACTGGCCTGTTGGTTTAGGTGGAAAGGGAAATGAAGGTGTTGCAGGATTAATCAAACAAACTCCGGGTGCAATCGGATATATTGAACTGGCTTACGCCATTCAGAATGGAATGGCTTATGCGCAAGTGCAGAACAAAGCAGGAAATTTTATTACACCAAGCATTGCGAGCGTAACTGCTGCGGCTAATGTCACCATCCCTGCTGATTCAAAAATTTCTTTGACGAACACTGATGCTGCAGATGGTTATCCTATCTCCGGTTTTTCATGGGTGCTTATTTATAAAGAACAAAAATATGGTGACCGTTCTTCAGACAGAGCTGCAAAATTGTTGAAGTTATTATCATGGGTTATTCATGATGGTCAGCAATTCAGCGGTGCTTTGAATTATGCCCCACTTTCTCCTGCTGCTGTAACAACGGGCGATGCAATATTGAAATCTGCTACGTTTGATGGCAAGCCGATTTTGCAATAATGCTTTCGATGATTTACATCGAAGTGCTGATGAATAAAATTCTTTTATGATAGAGACAACAACAATGGAAAATAATTCTCTTACCCTCAGCGATGTTTCGCTGGGGGTAATTGGTTCTGTAAAGACACCTGCGAAAGTGAGGCAAAGAGTGAAAAGGTTATACCGACAGATCCGCACTGAAAATGTTTTTAAGAAAATGCTGGTGATTATGGGATTGCTGATGATTATTCTTGTGATTGGCATTTTTCTGACATTGATTGTGGAATCAATGCCATCCATAAAAGCATTAGGCGCAAAATATTTGTGGGGAAAAACCTGGGATCCTGTTCAGGATATTTACGGCGCATATCCATTCCTGTTAGGAACACTGCTCACTTCTTTTGTTGCGTTGATTATATCGATACCATTTTCAATTGCAGTAGCTATTTTTCTTGGCGAATATTATCCAAAAGGATGGCTGCCGGATTTATTAAAAAATACGGTCGAATTAATTGCTGCTGTTCCCTCTGTAATTTATGGCTTTTGGGGGCTTGCAGTATTAGTTCCGATTGTGCGCAGCTTCGAAATTAAAACCGGCGTAGAGCCTTATGGCGTGGGCATTTTCAGTTCTGCATTAATATTGGCAGTGATGATAATTCCTTATGCCGCATCATTGGGAAGGTCGGTGATACAAATGGTTCCTTCACAACTAAAAGAAGGCGCATATTCATTAGGTGCAACAAGATGGGAAGTAATAAAACATGTCATCATCCCATATACAAAATCTGGATTGTTCGCAGGAATATTATTATCACTTGGGCGAGCGCTTGGTGAAACCATGGCAGTTACAATGGTAATAGGAAATACAAGTATCATCCCTAAAAGCATTTTTGCTCCGGGCAATACCATGGCAAGCGTGATTGCAAATGAATTTACTGAAGCAGATAAACCCGTTTATTTATCTGCGTTGATTGAATTGGGTCTTGTATTATTTCTGGTAACTATTGTTATTAATATGATTGGCAGGAGAGTGATTAGCAAATTCACAAATGAATAATTATGAATGCTTCTGTAAAATATCGGATTGGAAAAAGCAAAAGCTTTCAGGTGCTGACAGTCACTCTTGCTTTTGCTTGTGTGATTCCCTTAATTGCGATTTTGTTATTTATCATCAAAGCAGGTATCACAAAAATAAACTGGCATTTTTTGGTAAATGTTCCAAAGCCTGTTGGTGAAACCGGTGGTGGTATTGCAAATGCATTGCTTGGAACATTTATTATTATTATCGTTGCGGCTGTTATCGCAATTCCGATTGGTATTATGTGCGGTGTGTATTTAAGTGAAAATAAAAAAAGCAAGCTCGCTTATTGGAGTCGCATGTGTGTTGATATTTTGCAAGGTGTTCCTTCCATTGTAGTTGGTATCGTTGCTTATTTCTGGCTCGTGAAACCGCTGGGTGGTTTCTCTGCATTGTCAGGAAGCGTTGCATTGTCGATTATGATGTTGCCGATTGTGATTCGTTCAACAGAAGAAACATTAAAACTTCTTCCTGATTCATTAAAAGAAGCTGCATTTGCACTTGGCATGCCTTTTCACAGAGTGATTTTGAAAGTGATTGTTCCTTGCGGTATCAGCGGAATTCTTTCAGGCGTGATGCTTTCTGTTGCAAGAGTTGCCGGTGAAACAGCGCCGCTATTATTCACTGCATTTGGCAATCCATATCTTTCTGCAAATGTGACCAAGCCGATGCAAAGCTTGCCACTATTGATTTTCAACTATGCTACCAGCCCGTATAACGACTGGCACGATCTTGCCTGGGGCGCTTCATTGATATTGCTCGTATTCGTCTTGGTATTAAATATTTCTACAAAGCTGATAACTAAAAGATGGAAAGTACAATTGTAAAGTCGGTTGATTATAATGCATATTTCGGCGATAACCATGTGGTGAAAAATGTCAACATTGAGATTCCCAAGAATCATGTGATTGCTGTGATGGGTCCCTCGGGTTGTGGCAAAACAACTTTTTTGCGTGGTATTAACCGCATGCACGAATTGATTCCGAATGCAACAGCAAAAGGACAAATTTTATTGAACAACGAAGACGTGATGCAGATGCATCCGATTTTTGTTCGGTTGAAAATCGGAATGGTTTTTCAAAGACCAAATCCGTTCCCTAACCTCAGCATTTATGATAATGTGATTGCAGGATATAAATTGAATGGCATCAAGCTTCCAAAAGGAGAGAAAGATAAAATTGTTGAAGAATCATTAACGCGTGTGGCACTTTGGAAAGAAGTGAAAGATTCGCTGATGAAAAAAGGGACATTTCTCTCAGGTGGACAGCAGCAGAGATTATGCATTGCTCGTGCAGTCGCTATGCAACCTGAAGTATTATTGTTTGATGAACCAACAAGTGCACTGGATCCGATTTCTACTTCAACGGTTGAAGAATTGTTTCATGAGCTGAAGAAAAATTATACGCTCATTATTGTAACGCACAATATGCAACAAGCAGCAAGAGTTAGTGATAAGACAGCATTTTTTTATATGGGAGAATTGGTGGAGTATGATGAAACAAAAAAAATGTTCACCAACCCGAGAGATAATCGGACACAGAATTATATCACCGGAAGATTTAGTTAATTGTCTGAATTTGGATTTACAGAATTTTAAGATTGACAAGATTTGAAGAAAGATGAAATTAGCAAGCAAATTTGGAATCAAAGAAATCGTAAATCCCAAATCGTAATTCGTAAATTATAAAAACATCAAACATCGTAAATAGTACATAGAATGACACAAGTTGAAACAGAATTGCAGCTTTTAAAAAAAGAAGTAATCAATATGTGGGACCTCGTAAGGACTCAATTGGTGAAAGCGAAAGACGCGATGTTGAACTTTGATAAAGATTTGGCACGTGAAGTGGTATTGAAGGAAAGAAGAGTGAACGGTGCTGAATTAAAAATTGATCGCGACTGTGAAAATATTTTTGCATTGCTTTCCCCCGTTGCTGTTGACTTGCGCTTTGTGCTGGCAGTTTTAAAAATCAATTCAAATCTTGAAAGGATTGGGGATATAGCAGAAGGGATTGCAAAATATGTTTTAAGAGTTGAAACCCCTTTTAATAAAGAATTGCTTGATGCAACTTATGTAACGAAAATGTATGAAGAAGCAATCAATATCCTGCAAGATACTTTGGCTGCTTTCGAAAATGAAGATACTATTCTTGCTAGAAGCGTATTTAAGAAAGATGAATTTTTGGATGATATTAATATCAGAGCGAACGAACTAATTGAAGATTATTTGAAAACACACCCGGATGATATTGATCAGGCATTATATATTCTTTCAGTGATAAGAAAATTAGAAAGAGTGGGAGATCAATCCAAAAATATTTCTGAAGAAATTATTTTCTACCTCGAAGCAAAAGTGCTTAAACATAAACACTCACATTAACCGCTAAACCTGACCGGAACTAAAGCTGGTTAGGTTTAACCTTATCTTAATCTTCCAGTAAAAGGTAGGTAATATTGCGCTCATATCTTGCACACAATTAGAGTATAGCAGTTGTTAATAATGGTTATATAAGCAAACGTTAGAATTTTCTCATGCAGCAGCCACTTCATTTTTATGACGGTGGCTTTTTTTGTGAATAGTGAGTGGTCTATGGTGAATAGTGAAAGCAATTATCTCTTTACATAAACAATAAATGGCGTTTTTTCATTCACTATTGATTATTCACCATAGACCACTCACCATTCACCCCTCAATTAATCGTCAGCTCAGGATAAAGCAAGTCAAGTTCGTATTTTCTGGTTTTGGTGCAATGATTCATTAAAAAACTGATAATAGATTCAGTAGAAAAATCAATCGAGAAATTGATTTTCTTTTTTGCGCTCATCCAACTGTTGAAAATAGATGTAAAATTTTTTCCTATTTCATTTGTACAAGCAACACCTATTTTTTCTAATGCAGCCGCGTTGCACAATTGCTCGTATTGTCCTTTGATAGGAATTGCTAATATTTTTTTTCCGAGAAATAACGCTTCAGCCGGAGTTTCAAAACCTGCACTTGTGATCATGGCTGAGCAATTAATCATGCTTTTATTAAAGCTATCTTTATTGACAGGCATTAGTGTAACGTTATTTACGCGTGTAACCTGTTTCACTTCTTTTGAGAAAACTTCGAAACGAAAATCTTTGAGCTGCATAAAATATTTGCAGATAATTTCATCGCAATAAGACGGAAGATAGGCAGTGATATGACCTTTGTCTCTTGGTTCGGCAAGAACAATATCTTTTTTGATAACTGGAGGCAAAATAAAATTATCATAGCTGTTGAAATGGAGTCCAACATATTGCGAAGCCTTTGCATAATTATGAAGCACCCATTCACCTACGAAATCTTTTTTCTTTGGACGTGGAACTTTGTTCGATTGAAAGCTGGCTTGATGACCAAAATTCACAGAAGGGATTTTTTTATGAGCACATGCTAATGAAGTGATGCACTCGAAATCATTAATCACTAAATCATATTTTTCAACAGGCAAATCTCTTGCTTCACGTAACACTCTTAGTGGAGCAAATTCTTTCACTGTGTCGACATAATTCAAGCCTCCTGTACTTGTGTAAAAAAAGCAAACACCTTTGCTGCGATATTTCACGGGAGCATTTAATTGTAGCGTGCTGTTTGCGCCGCTTAAAAAAATATCAACTGTCCCATATCTTTCCAGATAAGGAAGTATTTCCATGGCGCGGCTGATATGCCCGTTTCCTGTTGCCTGAACTGCATAAAATATTTTCATAGCCAATTATTTTTTTGATTTCAGATTGCCAATGAGTTTATATAAAAATTAATTTCGTCAGTCACCACTGTTAATTCCGGTTGCATGTCTACGTTAATGTATACAGGAAATTTCTTTTCGTCATATTCAAAGATGCTCCACTCGTTCTGATGATATTCCAATGCTGTACAATGCTCCACCCAATCACCTGAATTGAGATAGACAACTTTCCCGTTTTCATTCTCCACAACTTTCTTCTGAGGTTTATGAATATGGCCGCATATGACATAATCATATTTTTTTTCAATAGCCAGTTCTGCAGCGATCATTTCAAAATCATTGATCTTGCTCACTGCTTTATTCACACCAGCCATCACCATTTTTGAGATGGAAACCCGCTCGCGCCCGAACAGTTTTAAAATAAAATTGATGAAGCGATTGAAGCGTATGAGAATGTTGTATCCTTTGCTGCCAAGCTTTGCTAAAAATTTTGCGCTGCTTTTTGTGGTGTTGTCAAAAACATCACCATGAAAAATCCAGGTCATCTTATTATCAATTTCAAGGACCAGTTTGTCAGTGAGCGTGAAGTTGCCTATCTGTATCTCGCTATACTTGCGCATCATCTCGTCATGGTTGCCGGTGATGTAAAACACAAGAGTGCCCTTGGTGATCATCTGCATCACTTCTTTAATAACCTGCATGTGTGAAGAAGGAAAAAAATGTTTGCTGAATTGCCAGCCATCGATAATATCACCATTGAGAATAAGAATGTTGGGGGAGATGCTTTTCAGATAGCTCACTAATTCTTTTGCGCGGCATCCGTAAGAGCCGAGATGAACATCAGAGAGCACAACTACATCAAGAGAGCGTTTTTCCATTACGCGAGGTTTTTCAAAGGTCGAAACCAAGTATTACTACATTCTTACGCTCATGTTATGTAATTGTCTTTTTTATGTGAATTAAATATTACTAATACAGCATATTGGCCGAAAACAAATTTGTGTTAGGAATGATTTCAATAATATTGCTTTACCATCAAAACCTGATACATCATGAGCCAGGAACTGATATTGCTAATAGGCGACAAGATCAAGGAGAAGCGTTTGCAAAAAAATACGACTCTTGAAGAGCTTGCATCCAAAGCAGGTGTCAGCAAGGGCTTGATTTCTCAGATTGAAAACAACCGCACTGTTCCTTCGCTTCCTGTTTTATTCAACATCATTCATTCATTGGAAGAAGACCTGAAGACATTCTTCGAAGACATGCATGATCATTTTAACAATCGTGGCGTTTGGATTGTAAAAAAAGGAGAGGCCAGCGCATTTAAAAAAGAGCCGATAAAAGGTTTTTCTTATAAAAGAATTCTGGCGAGAAATATCGCTTCGCAAACCATCGATGTTGTGTTGCTCGAGCTTACAAAAGGTGCAATCCGCAAACAGCTTATACAAACTGATGCATTTGAATGTAAATATGTTTTGAAAGGGAAAATTGAATACCAGGTGGAAAAGGAAAAATATGTGCTGAACCAGGGCGATACATTGTTCTTTGATGGCAGAGCGCCACATAAGCTTAAAAATATTGGCAGTGATGAAGCGTTGATACTTGTTATTTATCTTTTTTAAATCTTTCTGTCATCTTCAAGCAATCGGGTGTTTGGGGAATTTTGTATTTAGAAATACTGAACATTTGTATAGTATTTATTAACAATTGGTAATGTTTATTTAAAATATTCCTAACTTTCCCTTCATATTGGAGACATAGTTTCGCCAAAGATTTAAAAGCTATTTAATCAAAAACTAACTGTTATGCTTAAAAGACACCCTTTCGCTAAAGGGGTAATGGCAATACTGTTCGTATTGTTGTTGCCGACACTTACGTTTGCCCAGAAAGTAATAAACGGGCAAGTTCTCGCAAAATCAGATCAGTCGCCAGTTGCAGGGGCAACTATTCTTGTAAAAGGAACCAAGATAGGTGCAGCAACAAACATTGATGGAAAATTTTCCATCAAAGCAAAAGATGGAGATATTCTTGTGATATCCGGTGTAGGTTTAACCGGACAAGAAGTTACCGTTTCTGGGGATAACCTTACTATTACAGTCACTACTGATGCCAAAAACCTAAATGAAGTAGTTGTTACAGCTTTAGGTATTAAAAAGGAAGTAAAAAGAATTGGCTATGCAGTCCAGGAAGTAAAAGGCGAAGATTTACTAAAGGCTCGTGAGGCAAATCCAGTTAATGGGCTAACCGGTAAGGTTGCCGGTCTGAATGTTGGGATCAATCAGGAATTATTAGCTTCACCAACTGTTTTGTTGCGAGGTTCGCCACTAAACTTTTATGTGGTAGATGGTATACCTATTAATTCTGATACATGGAACATTAGTCCGGATGATATAGAAACTTATACTGTTCTTAAAGGCCCCACTGCCGCAGCTTTATATGGCAGCCGTGGTATCAATGGCGCTATTTTGATTACCACAAAAAGGGGAAAAAAGAATCAAAAAGGATTTACAGTAGAAATAAATAGCAGTACTCAATTCAATAAGGGATTTATCGCCATTCCCAAGGTGCAGTACCAATATGGAGGAGGAGATAATGATAAATATGCCTTCGGAGACTATAACAGTAATGGTAATTCAGTTGATGGCGTGAACGATGAGGATTATGATGTTTGGGGCCCCAGATTAGATGCTGGTTACATGCTTCCGCAATTTGACGGGAAATATGATCCAACTCAAACCTATTCGTATACATTTGGAGACGGTTCTGTTCACTCTACGCATATTCAACCTACTCCATGGGTTTCGAGAGGCAAGAATAATTTGCAAAACTTCTTGAAGACGGGCTTATTAGCTACAAATAATATCAGCTTCTCTTCTGTCACAGATAGAAACAATTTAAGAGTGTCTGTTACAAGCGGTCGCCAGACAGGCATTACACCCAATACAGGGCTTAATACGCTCAATTTTAATTTGGTTGAAAGCTTCACTATAAACAACAAATTGAAATTGGAAGGAAATATCAATTATAATCGCCAATTCACCCCTAACATACCAGATGTTGCCTATGGCCCTAATAGCATTATTTATGATGTTGATATTTGGACGGGCGCTGATTGGAATGTGCTCGATCCGAAAATAAAAGCAATATGGCAACCAGGTAAGGAAGGCATTCAGTCAATGTTCGTGGAATATAAACGTTACCAAAACCCTTATTTCATGAGTTACGAATGGCTAAGAGGGCACTATAAAAATGATCTTTATGGATGGATTGCGTTGAATTACAAAATCACTCCTGAGCTTAATGCAATGGTAAGATCGAATGTTACTACTTACAATTTATTAAGAACAGAAAAAGAACCTTGGTCTGCGCATCCTTATGGTGATGAACATAACCGTGGCAACTATCGCGAAGACCGCCGTGATCTCTGGGAAAACAATACAGAGGTATTGTTTACTTATAATAAAGAAGATATAAAGAATTCAGGTCTTTCTTTAACAGTGAATGCAGGAGCATCGGCGCGAAATATGAAATTCAATTCAAGCTATAACAGCACTAACCAATTAATAGTTCCTGAGCTATATACTTTCACTAATTCAACATTGCCAGTCAGATCTTTTTCATATGCATCAAACCTTTTGGCTCTAAGCGCTTATTATTCTGTGGATCTGACCTATAAGAAATATTTTACTGTATCTACAACTGGCAGATATGATAAAACATCAGCCCTGCCTTCAGGACATAATGGTTATTTTTTCCCTTCAGTAACAATCAGCTCAGCATTGTCTGACTATATTAACCTTCCTTCTGCAATAACGTTCCTGAAAGTGAGAGGAGGATATACAAATGTAAAAGATGGGGGAACGCAGGCTTTTATAGGCACCTCATTCCAGCAATTAGGCGCAAATTCTCCAATAGGTTATGGCAACAATTATTATACGCCATTTGATGGCCCTTCTTATGCATTAGCCACCCCATTTTATTCTACTGCATATGCATACAACAACCAAATTGGTGTTATAGCGCCTACTTATGTTGTTGATGGCAAAGTAAAACCAACAACAAGAAGCAATGCTGAAGCAGGTGTTGATATCAGGTTTTTAAAAAACAGATTAGGTCTTAGTTTAACGTATTTCCAATATAAAGATGGGCCGCAAATCTCCAACCAATATGTATCAGAAACAAGTGGCTTATCATATTATACCACAAATGGTTTGACAACCAAAAGAACAGGTGGTGAGATTTCTGTTACGGGGACACCAATTCAAACTGCAAGAGGTTTCCGTTGGGACGTTTTAGTAAACTGGTCAACATACAAAGAAGTGTTCGCAGCTTTTGCAGGAGGAGTTAAGGAACAATCAAATGGCACAGGCTATCCTGATAAAATCGGCGATAGAGTTGATAGGCTATTTACTGGCATTGAAGCAAAAACACCCGATGGCAAAAATATTGTTGATGAATCAGGCTTTCCAATTTACCTGCCGAAAGCACAATATATTGGTCACGCAGATCCAGATTGGGCATGGGCTATCAACAACAAGTTTAGTTATAAATCATTCAGCGTTTCATTCCAGTTCGATGGAATGGTAGGAGGTCGCATTCAGGATCGTGTCAGAAGAAAATTGGTTGAAGGTGGCCGTGGTGCAGAAACTGCGTCAGGCATTATTGGCCAGGCACGTCTATACGAGTCACAGCATTGGGGCGATGCAGGATATGCTGGTGCTGTATCTAATGGCAAGCCAATTTTAAGTGGCAACATGGTCCAAGTGCAGGGCGGTTCGGATAACATAGCTTATGATCCTGTGACAGGGGTTATCACAAATGGCAAATCCCTTGTTTATACTCCAAATGGAACTGCAACAACCTGGATACAAGATTTTGTGAGTAGTTTTTACAATGATGCAGAACATGTTTCTACTACAAAAACTTATGCCAAGCTGCGCGAAGTAGTGCTCACCTATTCTTTGCCAAGCAAAATGTTAGCGAAAACATTCATCAGCAAAATTGATGTTTCACTGGTTGGTAGGAACTTGCTTTATTTCTTTCACAAAGATTTTCACGATATGGACGTGGATCAATATCCGGGTCGTGATCAATTTGGAAACAGAACTTTGGAATATAACCTACAAACACCAACAACACGAAGCTATGGTGTGAACGTTAATATTGTTTTCTAATCAAGTCCGGTAAAGAATCAAAAAACTAAAAAGATTTATTTATATGAAATCAATAAAATTTTCTTCAATACTTGCTCTAACAGCCGTTTTAATTTCAGCCGGTTGTTCGAAAAAGTTTGATCAATATTCCCAAAACACAAACCAGCCAACGCCTGGCAAAGTGCCTCCTGGGATTGTGCTTAAATCCATTTTAAATTCAATGATTGTATATCCTGGTGGTGATGCAGATAAACAATGCCAGTTCTATTGCTCTAATTATACTTACTATGGTTCTAATCAATATTGGACCGGAAGCGCTTCATTGGATTATGGTACATTAAATAATGTTTTGGCCATGGAATCAGAGGCAAGAAGGCTTGTTGGCTCCGACAATAACCCTTATCATGCTCTTGGGTTGTTTTTTAGGGCATTTTTCTTTGTAGATATGAGCGAAAAAGTTGGGGATTTGCCTATGACGGATGCTTTGCAAGGCATATCGAACATTGCACCAAAATATGATACGCAACATGACATATTTAAGCAATCATTGCTTTGGCTTGATTCAGCAAATACTTTATTAGCAGGGTTTTTGACCAATGGTTTTCTTGAATTTTCTGGCGATTTTTATTATAAAGAAGCGCTTAGCGGAGCTTACAGCGGAAATAGCGGTCGTGATGCATTAGTAGAATGGCAAAAAGTAGTAAATAGTTATCAGTTAAGACTGTTGATCGAACTGAGTAAAAAAGCAACTTCCGATGCTGATTTAAATATTCCTGGACGTTTTGCCAATATTTTCAATAACCCAACTCAATACCCGATTTTTAGCAGTAACGCAGACAACTTACAGTATGTCTACAACAATAATTTTAATTATTATCCTGATAACTTCACTAACCTTGGCAATAATCAGTTGCGCATCAATCTTGCCCAAACACTGGAAACAACACTTGGTCAGTTAAATGATTTAAGGTGCATGGTTCTTGGAGAGCCTGCTAGAGGTCTTGGTTTTAGTGATACTTCTTATCAATCTTATGTTGGTGCGCCCTCAGGAATGGATTTAAGTACAATGGCTGCACTTATTAACCATGGTATAGTAGATGCAAAGCTATCATTGTTCAACAGAAATCATTTTTACAATCCTAGCAATCTTGCAGGAGAACCCACATACATTTTAAGTTACCCAGAGGTATGTTTCTGCATTGCAGAAGCAATGAACAGAGGTTGGATAACAGGCACAACATCTGATTGGTATCAGAAAGGAATTGAAGCTCAGTTTGCGTTTTATGGAATTGTAGATGGGGCAAACACAGTTACTCTTCAAGGGCCGGCAGGTAATGAAATCACTTATACAGTTCATTTCCCTTTTGCGAGCTACTTTAATCAAACTGCTGTTAAATATGCCGGAGATAATGCAACAGGCCTTGCTCAAATATTGTTACAAAAGTATCTGGCTTATGCACGCAATTCAGGTTATCAGGCATATTACCAATGGAGGAGAACGGGAATCCCTGTGTTTGATGCCGGCACCGGCACAGGCAACGGCGGAGTGATACCAAGAAGATGGCAATATCCTACTAATGAAATTACTGCTAATGGCACAAACTATCAGGCTGCTATACAAAGTCAATATGGGGGTAGCGATGACATTAATAAGGATGTTTGGTTAGTAAAATAAATTGAAAGAAAATATTTCTCTAAAGGTGAAACTGGATTAAGTTTCACCTTTAAATTTTGGTTTCCTTGGAATTAAGTTTGTGCATAAAACTCGTAATATGAAGGAAATTCGCTGCTTAGCATTATTTATTTGCTTCTTTTTAAGCTCTTCAGCCCAGGAAAAAATCAGGGTGAAGGCTGGCGATGATTTCTCAGAAGCGCTTTCGTCTTTCGGCATCTATCGTTTCCCTCAATTTAAGCAGGCTGATATTTTTTTTCGAAACGGGAAAGAATCAAACGGAGAATTGAATTACAATCTTGTAGTTGGAGAAATACAATTTATCAATGATAAAGGCGACACGCTTTCAATTGCCAACCCCGAAGACTTAAAGTATGTAAAGATTGACTCGGTACTGTATTATTATTACGACAATAAATATATCGAAATTCTTGAAGGCAATGAAAATGATATCAAAGTTGGTTGCTGGCAGCAAATCAAAATAGAATTCGAAGAGTTGGGTGCTTATGATAGGCCTGCGGGAGGCAATGATGTGAAAAGCTATAAAAACTACACATCTCCCTTGGGTAGCAGTGTCTACGATTTAAAAGCAAATCAGAACAGAATCATCACGCGGGAAACTCATTGCTTTTTGTTAGATAAATATGGAGCTGTTTTTTCTGTTACAAAAAATAATTTTCTCCATTTTTTTCCCGAAAAGAAAGAGGCAATTCTAAAATATATTGACATAAATAAAATTGATTTCAAAAAAGTAGCAGACTTAAAAAGGCTTTTTCAGTTTTGCAGAAAAAATCAGTGAAATTTTATTCAGTGTATTAATTTCATCAAGCAGACAAGTATTGTATGCTATGATTTTTTATAAAAAATATAAAAACTTTCATTTAATTTTTAAGTTTTAAAAATGAAAAAATTCTTCCTTGGTCTTTTTTTATTTCAAAGTTCATTTACATTCTCGCAACAGCGCAAAACCGAAAACATTATCATCTTCACCCTTGATGGCATGCGCTGGCAGGAAGTATTCGGAGGCATTGACAAAGAAAT
>DATGIX010000136.1:0-41312 GCA_035295505.1 Puia sp.
TTATTTGCATTAATTCTTGGTATAGGTATCGTTGTATCGTATATGCCTGCATGTAAAAAAAGTGATAGCTCAACACCGGCAGCTAAACCTACTTTATATGATTCTTTAGGTGGCACAGCTATGGTGTCAGATCCGGCCAACGCAGGCGCAAAAATAGAAGCAGGTCGCCTGCTCATCCGCAACATTATCGATAGCACCATTTTTGTGATTGCCGGAGATACTGCTATCAATGGTCATTTCACAGTACTGCTGTCTGAAGTTGGTTCAGGTAATCTTACCGGATTTGAAGCGCTCAGCAAGAACCTGACAGATTTTGTGGCAGTAGGCACTGGCGCAAAAGATTATACTTATGGAGGCAAGTCGATGGTGGCAGCTCATGACCCCGCACAAAATTCAAGAATGAACGGGAAAGCGGATAATAGCGATTTTGATGCATTCGAAGTTGATCTTGTTGCAGGAGCGGGCAAAGCTGGTGTTCCAGCAACCACGCCTGCTTTACAAAGTGTTGCAAAAATTGTAGAGTCACTGAGATCTGCAGTTGTGCAACAATAAAAAATTTATATAATGATTTTAAGGCCTTTCTTGATGGAAGGCTTTTTTTGTGCAAGAAGTTTTCTGTTTTATCCTTCGAAAATCAAAGAGAAAACAACCATGCGTGAATTGAGCTTATCAATGACGCTCGAGTTGATGAGGTTTGGATCGCGGCTGTGTACATTAATAAGCCCTTCGCTGATTTTTATTTCAGGAGTTAAGATGAAAACAGGGAAGTAAAACTGAAAACCGATGCCAGCTTCTACGCTGAAATCGTAAGGTTTCAATTTCACAAGATCCTGTGCTTTGCGTGCAGTAGCATTCGATGCAAGATCATATTGATAATTCACGCCGCCGAACATATAGAAACGGAAATTGTCAATTCGGTCGCTCAAAAATTTTATGTGCGTTGGAAAGCCTAGATAAATGGATTCAACTTTCTTGATTGCAGTAGAACTTTTTCCTGTCGTTGTGTTTTGTGTGTTGTACTCAAGATATTTGTAAGAAAACATTAACTGGGGGAATACAACGCGAAATTCGAGATGGTCGTTGATTCGCAAAGTGTGCATGCCTGCAAGACCAAAGCCACCCGTGTTAAGCGGATTTACAGACATAATGCTGTCCTGTCCTAAAAAAGCAGGATGAGCGCTCACCTGAAAATGTGAGCTGTTATAAATAAGTGCAATGCCAAGATGATAAAATTTTTCGTCACGGTCGGGGAGGTTCAAGCCATCCCGAAGCTGAGCGGATGCATGGAATGACGTAGCAATAAAGCTGCAAAGAGCAATAGAAAAAATCAGCGCTGTTCTTTTCGTCCACAATAAATGGTGCATATCCCTAAACTAAGCGTTTTTAAATAAGTGTCTTTATAGCCTGTCCTATTCAAAATATCCAGAAAATGTTGACCCTCCGGAAAAGCGTTCACAGATTCATTCAGGTATTCGTAAGCTTCGCGGTTCTTTGTAATAAACTTTCCCAATCCCGCCGCTGCCATTTTCATATACAAAGAATAAATCCGCTTGAAAAAAGCCGTTTTGGGCTTTGAGAACTCGAGAACCACCAGTTTGCCCCCCGGTTTCATCACCCTAAGCATTTCTTCAAGGCCTTTTTCCAGGTTTGCAAAATTCCGCACGCCAAAAGCAACGGTTATAGCATCAAACGTAGCCTCTGGAAGGTTTATTGCCTCACTGTCGCCGCTGTGTAATTCAATGATGTCCTTTAACTTATGGTTAGCAATTTTTTTTCGCCCCAGTTCGAGCATGCCTTCTGAAATATCTATGCCAATTATCTTTTTAGGATGAAGATATTTTGCCATCATGATTGCCACATCGGCAGTTCCGGTGGCTACATCCAAAATGGTTTCTGGCTTAATTTCTTTCAGTTCCTTAATAGCTTTTTTTCTCCAGCGAACGTCAGTGCCGCCGCTCAGGAACCTGTTCATGAAATCGTAGCGGAAAGCAATGCTGTTGAACATGTCGGCAACCTGCTGTTTCTTTTCAGCTTCCGAATTTTTGAAAGGAACAATATCGTCGTGAGAATATTTTGCCATCGGGCGGCGAAGATAGGACAGTTTTGAGTTTGTAGTTTGTGGTTTGTAGTTCTGAGGATGTGAATTTGATTTCAAACACTGATAGCATTTTATGAAACTGAAGCTCAATAGAATTGTCGCAGTACAAGAGTGCGATCCGCCGCGACGGACAAGCTGCAAGGATGGTGAAGAAAGAACAAATGCAGGCTACCAAAATAAAAACTAAAAATTTAAAAGAAAAATTGAGTTAGGGAACAACAAACTACAAACAACAAACTGGTTTGTATCTTGCGCCTTAATTCAGCAACTCGTTTATGCTCATCAATTCATCAGAATATATTATCAGCAGTCCTGATTACCTGCATTGCCCAAAACCTGATAAGCCGGAATATGCTTTCATCGGGCGCAGCAACGTAGGCAAATCTTCGCTGATTAATATGCTCTGCAATAATGAGAAACTTGCAAAAACATCGGGCACTCCGGGGAAAACACAGCTCATCAATCATTTTCTGATTAACAAAGAATGGTATGTTGTCGATTTGCCGGGATATGGCTTTGCAAAAGTTTCTCAGTCGCAAAGAAAAAAATGGGAGAAGATGATTGAAGATTATTTGCGCAAGCGCGAAAGCCTGATGAATGTTTTTGTTTTGATTGACAGCCGTCATTCGCCACAAAAAATTGACCTTGAATTTGTGAATGAGTTAGGTCAATGGCAAATTCCGTTTTGTATTGTGTTCACAAAATCCGATAAAGAAAATCAGCGCACAGTAAGTTTAAATGTAAAATCTTTCCTCAACAAGATGCGTGAGACCTGGCAATTTCTTCCTCAGCATTTTATCACCAGCGCAGTAAAAAAAACAGGTCGTGAAAAAATTCTTCAACTGATAAAAGAATGCAATGATGAATTTGCAGATCAATAATTCCTTAATTGTTGCTGCAGCTAAAATGTTTTAATGTAGGATAATAAACTGTGGTGAAACAATCAGCACAACCAGAAGGATATAAAGTTAAAGTGTCGTTAGAAAGAGTAACGCTATAAGTTTTTATATTCGACATCGGTAGTATAAAACTTGTATCGCTTGTTGTTAGAACTCCTGTTATTTGATAATAAGAAGGATTACTTAAAGTATCTTTCTTGAATTGATATTCCATGCATTTTTGTTGTCCGGGAATGTTATATGTAACCAGCAATTGAGAGCCGTTGATTTGAATATAAGGACCTTCAGCATTTGTAGACGTAAAAGGAATTCCTGCAAGCCCGCCACTAAAGCCGATATAATCCCAGGTTCCTTCTATGCTAGCAGGAGCATTGTAAACGACTTCGTCTTTTTTACAGCTTATTAAAATTACAGAGCAGAAAGCGATTAATAAAAATGCAGATTTCATTTTGCTCGATTTGCAGGGTCTGACAATGAAAGAGAGCAAATCGTTGCAGCAAAAATCAATTTTTAGAAAAATTTAAGGGAGATGATTTCCTGAGCCGTGATTGGTCACGACTTTACATTAAAAAACCCTTCGTCAGACTCAGGGTTTTAGTTCACTACTTTGTTCGCGCAACTGCTGCTGGCAAAGGCTTCAGGCTTGGCTTTGAAAGCAAAGCCCATTCCGAGAATATAGCCCATTGCTTCTTTGAGCGCATCGTTGCTTTTGAAGTGAGGGTTGGTGTTGATGTCGGCATGCACTTCCATATCCACATCATATTTGCTGAAGAGGTTGCAAAGTTCATAAGCAATCTCAATGCTTTTTGCAACTTCAACAAGCATTCTTTCTTTGATGCTGTACTGTGTCCTTGTCTTCTCATTGTGGATGAACATAAAACCGCCGTGACCTTCGCGCAAAAAAACAATCACAGTGGCAAATTCGGTTTCAGCACCTTTCACCTGCGAGTCTGTGCCGATGCACACTTTCAGGTGAAAGCCTTTCTCAGTTTCTCTTTTGATGGCTTGCTCAACCGCATCCATGATAGGCAAATCAACAGGGTCGCCATTAAATTTTCTCCATAACATAAAAATGGGTTTTCCGAATTTACCGAAAAACCCATTAACAGCAAAATAGTGTGTGCGTTATCGTTACATTAAGTCTTGAATTATTTGAACATTATTTTTACGAACGTAGTTTTCTAAGGGTACGGATTACAAGAAATTTTCAAGACCGAGATTAATGGCTATTGAATGTGTTCAATAACGTTATATGATGCTGTGGAAGAATAAGCTGTGGTTGCAGCAGGTAAGCGTTTGGCTTTTGCTGAATGGAAAGCGAAATATCTTTTATTAAATTCTGAAAGTAAGCGAGTGATAAATAAACAGTCGTAGTGTTGAGAATACTTTGGTTCTTCATCTGGATGTTTTAGGATTTTTTAAAGGGTACGACCAACTAATATGAAATGAAAAATCTTCTGCATTAGTAAACGAAAATCTCTTTTCGATATTGCGTCAAAATTGATTGGTGCTCAGTAAAACGAGTGTACATGCTTCCAAAGGCTTGATGCTATTGGATTTGGCAATATCAAATAATTCCTGATTTTCTGCACCGGGATTAAATATGATTCTTTTTGGATGAAGTGAAAGTATATAATCGTAATATTCTTTTTGATTGGATGGATTGAGATAAAGTGTTACCGTGTCAATATTTTCGAATTGTTTTTTTTCTGTTTCCACATTCACATCGGCAACTGTTGTTTTTTTCCTGCCGATAGCAACAACATCATTCCCGAATTTGCGCAATTTATTTATCGCTAAATAACTATATCTCTCAGGATTATCTGATGCGCCAAGAACAAGAGTTTTTTTATTTAGTAATTCCATGTCAGTAAATAACAAACAGAGATTGCAAAAGTTTTAAGTCTTATTTTATAACCAGGCTATTGTGAATTATCAATTCTCAATTTGTCGGGCAATCCAGTCGTTTATCCATTTTTGCTTTTGTCATTTTAGATGGCCTTATCACAATGGCAATATATCCTCCACCATTCTGCATTTTATTTTTTGAAAAAATATTCGCCCAATTATGAATGCCTAATAAAAGCGGGCCGGCTTTGAATGCTCCGCCAACCCAAAATTGCCCTTCAATGTTATATTGTATGGGCATATAAACGCCCCATCTTTTTGTTTCCCACCTTGGTGTTAATGTAAGTAAATTGAGTTCTTCAACATGATGAATGCTTCCAGCAAACACGCTGCTCAGATTCACTGTAACATTTGCGTTCATATAGAAATCATTGCCTAAGGGCTTATCAACATTCACCACCAAACGCGTTGGGTTTTGGATTTTAAATTTTCCGTTGATGCGTGAAAAACCATTTACGATGGTTGCAAGGCTGTCATCAAAATCATTGAAATTGCTGACAGAATCAAATTTCCTATCCAGGTCATCATCGGTCACATTAGCTCTTGGGCCCGCAATTGCTCTGCTTTTGTTGCCATATACATACTGATTACGGCCAATGTCTAATAATGATACGCCAATCTTCCAGTCATAATCAAAATAGTCGTCTTCATCATACACAGTTGAAAGCGCTTGTGACTTGATGAGATATTCAACACCTACATCAAAAGAGAAACCACCGCGTGCATTCGTGACTACAAAATCTTTTAAATTTTGTGTGCTTGATTTGCTGTCCTGCCAGCCATCATAATTATAAGAATAGCCATACGTCGCAGAAGCAGTTTTTAAAGTGTAGTACTGCGATGTGCCATTGTTGTTTTGTGTTACCGTGCCATTATCGAGGTTAGCGTATGCTCCTGTTATTCCACGCATAGCCTTCACCGTTATTCCTGCGTTCAATCTTCCTCTGGAATCATCCAAAATTGTCTGGCTATATGTTAAAAAGCCCTCCAGCCAGCTACTTCCGGTGAAATTGCCATGATAAGAATTGGCGATATCGTTAATAGAGAAAAATTCATTTACATTATGAAGCGTGTCATTATAATTGAAAGGGGCGGTTTTTAAACGGCCATAACCTCTCAGATTTGCGCCGAATGCAAATGCCTGTTTTCTGTTCAATGCAAATCGTGCGTTGAGCAGGTTGACGTTAAAATTAACGTCAGCATATCGGTTATCTCCGCCGTTATTCATAACAAATTTTGAATTCTTTGCTGATGAGATCAAAGAATAATTCTGGATAGTGAAAGCATTGGTGGCACTTTTCAATTGAAGCGAAATAATATCAATATCCCAGGGAAAGGGCGTGTTTACAATTGATGCCGGATTATTACCAACGCCAAGGCTTCCTGCAAAAGATGATCCCTCCACCGCATGATAATTTTGTGCAGTCAGGCTTTTTGCAGATAAACATAACAATAAAACGGGGAAAATATATTTCATTTTATTCTCAATACGGTGCGCCATGAGTTTGGCGGATCAAATATGATACAAATTTTGGAAAAGGCTTAACCGAGCGTATTAAAAAGTTTGAAAGAAAATGATTGCCAAAAAAACGTTGAATGATACGGCCAGCTAACAACCGCCTGCTGAAAAGATGATTCCACTCATCCGTATATTCTTGTTCCATCTCATGTCTGGAGGTCTTCTCTTGCAAAAAGGAATCGATATGTTTAAAAGCGATCTTGCTCGCATAAAGTGCCATGCTCATGCCATTGCCGCAGAGTGGGGTTATCATGCCTGCGGCATCTCCCAGCATTAGTATGTGGTTTTCGATTTTCGATTTTTTTTCGAAGCTTATTTGTGAGATGATGACAGGCTCTTCAAAAAAAAATTTTGCTGAAGAAAATATTTTTTCTAAATAAGGATTCATGCGCAAAATATTTTTTTCCATTTCAGAGATTGAGTTATTGCTGATACGCAGATTTTCTGCATTGGTTAAATAACAAAAACAATATTTATTTTCTTCAATTTGTGATATGCCGCAATACCCATTTTCAAAATTATGCAAAGCAATCTGGTCTGAAGGAAGATTGGTTTTGATATGATATTTAACGCCGATGAAGTTGTTCAGCTTGTTGCTTTTTTTCAATGCAAAATTTCTTTTCCATTTTACATCAAGATTGCTGCGCTTACCAAAGCTGCCGCAAACAATTTTTGCCGAACAATAAACCGATAAGGATTGAATGTTGAATATGGAGTTTTCAAAAATAACATCAGTCACTTTGTTTTCTTCGAATAAATCTACTCCTGAGGCTTTTGCGATATTCGCGAGTTCGAAATCAATTTTATATCGGCTGATACCAAAGCCACCAAGAGGCAGCTCACTTTCAATATAGTTTCCATTTGGAGCTGAGACCAATAGATTTTTTATAATAGGCAGATTCCAATCACTCAGAGGTAGTCCAAGCTCTTCCAAAAAATTCCAGTTTTCAAAACTGATATATTCCCCGCACACTTTATGAAACGGATATTTTTCTTTTTCAAAAAGAGCCACATTATAGCCCGCTTTTGCCAATTGAATTGACAGCGCAAGACCTGCAAGACCGCCACCAATAATAGCCACATCATATGTTTTGTTGCTTAGTTCGTTCATGTGATTTGGTTAGGAACAACTATCAGCCAACGGAACGCCCATTTCCATTGTAGTGAATAATTGCTTATTCCGGATTGCTGCAATAATGATTCCCATTCTTCTTTTTGAAACCCACGGAGCACAGATATAGGCGCATCATTTTTTACGAGATAAGATTTTGAAAAAAATTTAGCGAGCAATTTGATGGAATAATATGCTAATGGATTTCTATGCAAATCATTAATAAAAAAGCCAATTTCTGAATTTGATTTCATCCATTGCAACATGCTCACAAGTTTTTCATTATTGAAATGGTGACAGAATAATGATGAAAAAATAATATCAGGCCTTTCGGGAAAATCATAATTGCGATAATCGCTCAGAATAAATTGAAACTTTTTATCATTGATTTTTGACTTCGCATATTCGATGCACCAGGCATTTATATCAATGCCAATAAAAGTAGCTGATATATTTTTTTTATTGCACCATTTTTTTAACACTTGCAAATTATCGCCACCGCCACAGCCGATTTCACAAATAGTAATTTCTTTTTTTTCTTTGGCTAATTTCTTAAAGCCATTTAATGTAATAGCATGTCCACCAAGCAAAGAGTTGATGACATCCAGTTCATGCATATTCTGTTTAATCGCCTCAAAAGAAATATCATCTCTGTCGAGTAATTCTGTCTGATTTGAACGGCTGTAAAAATTCATCTTATAATTTAAAACGAAATTTTATAATCAACGTTTATCTGGAAAATGTATCGCGACTGAACAATAGTGTTCGGAAACAATACAACATGCTTTTGCTGCAAACAATTGTCCGTATTGACTTTCAGGCAAATAGCAAATGGCATGCTTTTCGAAATCATTGTAGCATGAAAAAGTTGCAGTTTATTTCCGGGATAACTCAAAATGTTAAATAACCCTGACAAGAAAAATATTATTTAACATGGTGCAACATTTTCTGACAATGAACGTCACATAGCAAGCCGGCTTTTAATTTTCAATCTAACTACACACATTCAGGAATACAGCTTTCAAAATTTTTGAAGGCATGGAAATTATTTTTCGTATCGCAATCAAACTGCTTATAAGACAGAAAAGAAATCAAACAAAAAATATTCATTTTAAAAAATTCAGGTCATGAAAGTATTATCAAAATCAATCGCAACAGCTCTTATCGCAGGCATGTCTTTTATGGCAAGTCCTGCTTTCGCCTCAGTAAAATTGCCAGTCAATCGTGCAATAATGAACAAGAGCATTTTCTCATCAGGGAAAGAATCATTCAGCATCTCAGTTCAGCAATTAAAAAATTCTGATGTTATCCGTTTATTAATTTATAAACCCGAGCCAAAAAGATTGACAGTAAGGTTGAGGGACGTAAATGGGATAACTATTCATAGCTTTTTAACTGAAAAATCATTAAGTCTCGTTGGCAAAGATTATGATTTCTTAGGAGCAGAAGATGGCACATATACTTTAGAAGTAAGTGATGGTAAATCAAAGGTCAGCAAACAAATTCGATTGGAACATATCGTTACTAAAGAAATTACACAGGTTAGCATTCAATAAAATTTGAATGATGCTCATTAATAGCTTACTACATGAGTGCTTGAATTTTTTCCAAAGCAGGTTTTACTCAATGTGCTCATGTAGTTTTTGATTCTCTTTATTTGCTCATGCACTCGCAACAAAAGTTTCCATGGTAAGCCCGGGACCAAAAGCTGCGCCGAAAATTTTATTACTGTTTTTTAAACTTGATTTTTCAAAGAGCTTTTTTAAAACAAATAAAATTGTTGCTGAGCTCATGTTTCCATACTGCTTCAGCACTTCATAGCTTTCATCCAATTCGCCATTTGTGAGATGAAGGCTTTTATGAATCGCTTCTAAAATTTTTTTCCCACCAGGATGAATGCACCAATCCGTAATGTTTTCTTTTTTTAAATTATTTTTTTGAAGTGCTCTTTCAGTGAGCATTTCAAAATCTTCTTCAATAAGATTGGGAACATAACCACTCAGTGTCATTAAAAAACCTGTAGAAGATAATTCCCAAGCCATATCTTTTTTTCCTTTGGCAAGCACTTCGGAATAAAAACTATCTAAATGAATTCCTTTCGAAGAATGATTATCGGAGGTTATGATTGCTGCTGCCGAGCCATCTGAAAACAATAAGCTTGATGCAATGTTATCAGTTGTTGCTTCTCTCTGAAAATGCAATGTGCAGAGCTCAGTTGCGACAATCAGCACTTTTGACTGTTCATCTGATTTGCAAATCGCATCTGCCAGTTTCATCGCATGGATGGCAGCATAACAACCCATAAAATTCACAGAAGTCCTGAAAATATTTTTCGGTAAATCCATTAATTCCATCACCTGCAAATCAAGACCGGGAGCGCTCATGCCTGTGCAGCTCACGGTAATGAGATGTGTGATTTCTTTATGACTGATTTTATTAGCGATGCAGTCGCGAATGGCATCCACAGAAAGTGGCGCTGCGTATTTATTATACCACGCCATCCGATGCTCTAATGACGGGAATGGCTCTAAATTTTCTGAGTGAGGATAAAATTTCCAGTCGCTAATGTCTCTGCTGTAATCCGGAATCACAGAATGGCGATATTCAATACTGCTCTGATGATAAAGGAATTTTAATTTTCGTTTGTCTGCTTCATTCATCGCATACACATGCTGCATGAAATGAAGTATATCATCCTGTTTGTGCTTATGCGAAGGAACTGCCGTGCCGATGGAAATAATCTTGCTCAAAATATTTTATTCTTCTACAATTTACGAAATCCTGCTTTTTTTCGATTTATGAAATCTCATTCATTATCAACACAACTATAAAGCCAATATTCGTGCAAACAGATGCGATGATATTCATGCGCATTGTGTTTTCAAAATTAGCTTGCTGATTATCTTTCCAGACTTTTGCAGCCCAGATAAAAAAATAAACGAGCACAGGCAACATACAGGTTGCCAGCACAAAAAATTCTTTGATTTCAAGCGACACAAAAAAATAATAAGCAAGCAATGACATCGCTAAGAAATAAATGATGGCGGTGAAAATAAATGTGCCCTTATAGCCGAGCGTATAGCTGATGGTTTTCACGCCATCTTTCAAATCTGCTTCATGCTGATAAATCTGTGTGAGCGGATAAAAGCCGCCAATCAATAATGAACTTGCAATCACCCCCTCAAGCGGCACATGCAAAGTTTTTTCTGCATGTGCGCCATGATAAACCAAAAGAAATGTAACTGCGCCCTGAAAAATAATTACGGTGAGATAGCCGATTACAGGATATTTTTTCAACCTGATTTTGCGGTTGCTGTAAGCTCTTGATGCAAGGATATAAGCAACAGTCCCAATCAAAAAATAAATGCTGATGAATGCACTTAATAAAATGGCAGCAACATCCATGAATACTGTCACATAAAAAAGTTGCTTTGTTGGTTGAGCAGGATTTTTTAACCCTCCAATGCTGGTTTCATCTCTGTCCATATAACTGTTATAACCATTGCTTGCAGGATAAACCAGCAAATGAAGAATGATGAAAATCAAAATTGCATGATACCAGTTTTTATAAACCAACTGGCTCATCGCAAACCAATAAACCGGCATTAAGAAAAATGAAAAATGAAAGCGCAGCAACTGAATGGTAGATTTCTTCAGCATGTGTTGAAATTAAAGACCTGTCAGGTTTTAAAACCTGACAGGTCTGGCGAACTATTTTCTTGAATGTAATGCTACTTTATTTCCTTCAGTGTCTATAAAAAAAGCAATATGCCCGACTTCCGGTGTAACCAACATTTTCTGCTGAATGATTTTGCCACCCGCATTTTCAACCCTGTCTAAAATGATTTGTAAATCCGGTTCAGCATTCAGGTAAACTATGGAACCATTTTCAGATGGCGTATATCCATCACCCTGACAAATAGCACCACCGATTTTTCCGCTTTTGAAATCGTATAAAAAGAAACCCATCTTTTTGCTTCCAACCGAGCTTTCAGGAATCTGGTAATCAAAAATGGTTTCGTAAAATATTTTGGCGCGGTCAAAATCTGCCGCAGGTATCTCAAACCAGTTGATAGCATTGGTGAGTTCCATAAAATTAATTTGTAATAATGAAAATAATCAAAAGCTATAAAACAATAAACTTATTTCATTTGCCATAGGTTGCCATGCTTTTGCAATCGCAGTCAGTCTCAATTTCAGTCTTCATGATTTTTGCAAACCACCGGTAATAACCAATCCTTTCTTCTTTTTTTGAGATAACTGTTGAATCTTCTGAATTGCATTCAATGCCACCGTTAATAATATTGATGACCATCCCGAATCCCGGTTTGCGATTTAATTTTAAATCATCATCTGATGGTTGCCATTTCCCGCACATTACATCGTGACATGAAGGCTTTGGCTTTTGATTGCGCATCCAAAACCATAACGCTGTTTTAAATGCAATGACGCCATCTATACTGACAAGTTCCGGTTGCTGCAACAAAGGCAAATTCAATTCTTCACCAGCCAGACCATAATTGTAAGCATAACTTAATTGCATTGGCCCTCTTCCGTAATATGATTTTCCTTCAACAGGCTGATATTTGCTCGTGCCTGCAGTATTATAAACCGTGCAATGTCCATCTTTGCATGCCTGTTCTTCAGTGAAAAATAATCCCCATGCGAATGTGCCGCCTTTTGCATTTGCCCATCCGCCGGATGTTTCGTGAGCGATGTTTGCAAGAAAAGCAATCAATTCCTTTTTTCGTGTTGATGAATCGCCGTCGTTTGCGAACAATGAAAAACTTCTGCAAGCTTCAACAAAATTTTTATAGGAATAGATTGAATCGTGATGAGGAAATAGTTTTTCGTATTGTTTTTTGGATAGGAGATGTGTAATGGATGAATCCTGATTTGTGTTGCTGAATGCAGGAGTTGAAATTATGATGAAAGAGATTATTAATAATGAAAATAGTTTCAAAGCAAATTTATTAGCCACAGATTCTCACAGAAAATATATCCCTCATCCACGGCTATTTAAAAATAGAACAAAGGAGTTGAATTATTTCTTGCAGAAAATGTTTGGAGAAAAATTAACATAGATTGTGAATTATGAAACTTCAAAAATAGTGTCGTTAGATATTCTGAAACCGAAGCTCATTAGAATATCAACAGTACAAGAGTGCGACGCA
Source organism: Puia sp. (assembly GCA_035295505.1). Classification (GTDB taxonomy): domain Bacteria; phylum Bacteroidota; class Bacteroidia; order Chitinophagales; family Chitinophagaceae; genus Puia. The sequence continues at coordinate 12,710 of DATGIX010000136.1, forward strand.
ACGATGCTTAGCAGAGAACAAATGTCTGTTACATAAAAAAAAGCCCTAAATGAACAGGGCTCTATATTTTATAAAACTAATTTGTATTATCTCGCACGCTGACTGCCTGACCAGGAACGTTGATTGCTTCTGAAATTAGCTCTGTTTCCTGAGCCATTTCTTTGCTGAACAGGTTTTCTGTAAGCAGATGGATAAATAACAAGCGAAGTGTTGCTCATCGCATAAGGATGATCATTAATAACCGGAATCGATTTCGTAATGAGCTTATGAATGTCTCTCAGAAATTCTTTTTCTTCCTGATCGCAAAATGAAAGTGCAATTCCGCTCGCGCCTGCACGGCCTGTTCTGCCAATGCGATGCACATAGGTTTCAGGCACATTTGGTAATTCGAAATTGATGACATGTGTGAGCTCGTCGATATCAATTCCTCTTGCAGCAATATCTGTTGCAACAAGCACTCTTGTTTGCTGTGATTTAAAATTTGTTAATGCACGCTGGCGAGCCTGTTGTGATTTATTTCCATGAATCGCTTCTGCTTTGATGCCTGCACGATTCAGGTTTTGTGCCACTTTATCCGCGCCATGTTTGGTGCGTGTGAAAACCAATGCCGTATTTATAGATTTGTTTTTCAGCAAATGCAACAGCAATGATGTCTTATCTTTTTTCTCTACAAAAAAAAGTGACTGCTGAATAGTATCTGCAGTTGATGAAACCGGCGTCACCTCCACTTTTTCAGGGTTTGATAAAATAGTGTTCGCGAGTTTCTGAATTTCCGGCGGCATCGTTGCAGAGAAAAATAATGTCTGCCTTTTTAGCGGAAGCTTTGCTACGATTCTTTTCACATCGTGCACAAAACCCATGTCGAGCATGCGGTCGGCTTCATCGAGCACAAATAATTGTATGTGCTGGAGACTGATAAAACGTTGTTCGATTAAATCGAGCAAGCGTCCCGGTGTTGCCACTAAAATATCAACGCCTCTGCGCAAAGTTTGTGTTTGATTGTGCTGCGACACACCACCAAAAATGACCATCTGCTGCAAGCCGGTGTATTTTCCATAAGCTGCAAAGCTTTCTTCAATTTGAATCGCGAGCTCGCGGGTCGGTGTTAATATAAGTGCTTTAATTGTGCGTGGTCCATTCTGTAAATTTTTTTGTTCATGCAAAATCTGCAGCATCGGGATGGCGAATGCGGCTGTTTTGCCGGTGCCTGTCTGAGCGCACCCCAGGAGGTCTTTTCTGTTTAATATGATGGGTATCGACTTTTCCTGAATGGGCGTAGGATTAGCATATCCTTCATTTTTCACGGCCTTTAATAAAGGCTCAATGAGATTGAGTTGTTCGAATAACAATTGTAAATGTTTTAAATTAAAAATAACCGGAGCAATTGAATGCTGCGGCAGTGATTGCTTCTGCTTTTAACGTGTAATTCAATAAGACTTTTTTGAAAACAACCAGTCTGCCATCAATTACCTTCAGAAAGAAGGTTGTCACTAAAAGTGAAAGAAAGGAATGTAAGCTGGTGCAAATATATAACGAAATAACCAAAGTGCCTAATCTTGTGAAAATAGGATATGCGTGAGCGTTATTTTTGAATCGTTTAATTCGTAAAAAATAATTTTTTATGTTTCCGGTCAATTGCTACCATGAAGCATTCTTGCAGCTTGTCCGCCGCGGCGGATTGCACTCTTGTACAGTTGGAATTCTTTTGAGCAATGTGCAGCAGTCATTACCAATTCTTGCTTGCATTCCTTCTTAATTCATAGAGATTGCAAACCTGACAGGTTTAATTCTGCTTTTTAGAATTGCATGAAGAAAACCTGTCAGGTTTAATAGTCGCGGAGTAAAATTTTTTAAGCTATCAAATCAACCCAAACTGCTTAAAATGATGCGTGAAATGCTTGTTGTGAAATATTATCCATTCCTTATAATCAAGTTCCCCCATAACGGGATGTATGGGTTTGGCTTCTTGGTTCATCTCAAAATATTCATGAAACTTATCTAGCTGAATGGATAATCGACTAATTGCAGTCTGCAAATCAGGAAAAACAAGTCTTGGCAAATCATCTCCTAGCATCGGCGCTTTAAAGCCTTGTGGAAATGCAGCATCGGAATGGATGACAATATTTTTAATCACCATAGCTTTTTCAGGCGGGTAATATAATTTTTGCGGAAGCTTTCCATTGGAAAATAATACTCCACCACAAATATGTTCGACCATGTGCTGAGCAGTCATCTTACCGAATAATGGAACAGCATTCGCATCCAGGCGCTCAAGCATTTCGAAGATGTTTTGTTTGTTGTTGATGTCGATTATATTGTTCATCATTTAATTTTCATGCTCAACAAAAAATCCTGCTCTGAAAAAGCAGGATTAATAATTTCACCATTCACTATTGACCATTCACCATCACACCAACATCCGCAAAGGCTCTTCCAGCAAGCTTTTCAGCGTTTGCAAAAATGCAGAGCCTGTTGCGCCGTCAACCACACGGTGGTCGCAGCTTAATGTCACTTTCATCACATTGCCCGGAACAACTGCGCCATTTTTTACAACGGGCACCTGACTGATGCCACCAATAGCCAATATGCATGCATCCGGCGGATTAATAATCGCAGTGAACTCTTCAACGCCAAACATGCCAAGATTAGAAATTGTGAAAGTGCTTCCTTCCCAATCTGCAGGCTGCAATTTTTTATTCTTTGCTTTTTGTGCAAAGTCTTTTACTTCGGTTGCAATTTGTGTGAGTGATTTGGTATCCGCAAAACGAACAACAGGAACAAGCAATCCATCTTCGACCGCAACTGCAACACCAATGTTCACGTGATGATTGATTCTTATTTTATCTCCCAGCCAACTGCTGTTCACAGCAGGATGTTTTTTCAATGCAACAGCAACAGCTTTCAGCACGATATCGTTAAAAGAAATTTTTACAGTCGCCACTTCATTCAGTTTCGCACGGCTTTCAACAGCTTTGTCCATGTCGATGCTCATCGTGACATAAAAATGTGGCGCACTGAATTTGCTTTCAGCCAAACGTTTTGCAATTACTTTGCGCATTTGCGAAACAGGAATTTCATCAAAGCTTACTTGTCCTGCAGGAGCTTGTTGCGCAGCGGCTGTTGGCTGTTGACTGCCAACTGTTGACTGCCGACTCTCAACTGGTTTATAATTATCAATATCACTCTTCACAATTCTTCCACCGTCTCCGCTGCCTGCAACTTTTGAAATATCGATTCCTTTTTCCTGAGCCAATCTTTTTGCAAGCGGAGAAGCTTTCACTCTTCCGTCTCCATTCAATGAAGCTGCATACTCTTCAACAGGCGCGGCAGTTGTAGCTGCTGGCTGGGCTTCTGCCTGAGAACCTGATGCTGCAACAGCAGGTGCAGCACCTTTATTTTTTACTGCATCTACAATTTTTTGCACGTCCACTTTTTTCTCGTCACCGATAATCGCGAGCAAATCATTCACCTGAATTTTTTCTCCTTTCTGCGCACCGACATACAACAATTTTCCTTCTTTATAACTCTCTAATTCCATCGTTGCTTTATCGGTTTCAATATCCGCAAGAATATCTCCCTTTTTAACGGTGTCGCCTACCTTTTTTTGCCAGTCGGCAATCACACCCTCTGTCATTGTATCGCTTAAGCGTGGCATCAAAATCACTTCTTCCATTTTTGAAATATCAATGGCAGGTGCAGAAGCAGTTGCTACAGGAGCCGCAGCAGACTTGGCTTCCGGAGCAGGAGCTTTTGCTTCTTCTTTTTTTATTTCTGTTTTTGCAGGCTCAGCAGATTTTGCCTGCGCTGCGCCGCCACCTTTCACTAATGATGAAATATCTTCTCCCGGTTTGCCGATGATAGCAAGCAAATCATTCACCTGTAATTTGCTTCCTTTGTCGCCGCCAACATGCAGTAGTGTGCCATCTTTATAGCTTTCCAGTTCCATCGTAGCCTTATCCGTTTCCACTTCGGCAAGCAGGTCGCCTTTCTTTACCGCATCGCCCACTTTTTTGTGCCATGAGGCAATCACACCTTCTGTCATCGTATCGCTCAGGCGCGGCATCAAAATAACTTCAGCCATATATTCAATCAGTTTAATTTTTTGAGAACCCGAAATTAGGAAAAAACTGGCTTTAATTGCTCAATTGAGGAATTGCGCCATTTTCAAATTTTCTAACTTATTTTGATACGAGCATCGAAACTCCAATTGAGCATCGTTGCGTCGCAATCCGTTCATCTGTAGTGCTGCTATTAAGCTTCAGACTGTGGATGAATCTTCATGATTAATTTCATAATCGCTCTTGCCAGACCTGTCAGGTTTTGAAAACCTGACAGGTCTGTGTTATGCTTGCACTTCAAAATTTATTATCGCTCATACTTCCAAAGAACTACAAACTACAAACTCGAAACTATCCCGCAGTTACTGCCACATCCTTCACATTACCTGTTCTTTTCAAAACGCCCCAATGTTGCAGCTCGCCTTTGATTGCTTTGCGGAAAGTTTTGTAGAGCACATACCACAACAGCCAGCGCCATACCAATCGCTGCGGAATGAGCCAGATCAATTTTGAAATTCTCTCTTTTTCAAAACTAAATGCAAGAACAGCAACAGCAACATCCACCAACATAAACACCAGATAATAGACGCCGATTTTTCCTGCATTGCCTGTGAACAGTCCAATCAACATAAAGAAATCAGCAAGCGGAATTACTGACGGGATAATGTATTGGAAAATTAAAATGTTTGGCATCGCTAACCAACCGAGCCATTTATATCTCCAGTTAAAAAGCGCATCGCGGTTTTTCCAGAAAGTCTGCATCACGCCAAAGCTCCAGCGTGAGCGCTGCTTCAGGAACATCTTCAAAGTTTCAGGCGCTTCCGTCATCGCAACTGCGCCGTTTTCATTCTCCACCACATAGCCTTGCCTTAAAATACGAATTGTCAAATCACAATCTTCAGCCAAAGTATCAGTAGTAAATCCACCAGCATCTTCTATCGCTTTTTTTCTGAAAGCACCAATCGCTCCGGGTACAACCGTGATTGCATTCAGATAAGAAAATGCTTTCCTGTCAAAATTCTGGCTGCTGATATATTCAATGGATTGCCATTTTGTGAGCAGATTGACTTCGTTTCCAACTTTTACATTTCCTGCAACTGCGCCCACTTTCGCCGCTGTTGCCGGATTAAAATGCATCATCATTTTTGAAATGGCATCCGGCAATAATTTCGTGTCGGCATCAATGCACACCACAAATTCTGCGTTCGATTGCTGTATTCCATAATTCAACGCAGATGCTTTTCCGCCATTTGGTTTTGAAAACACTTTTACTTTATCATTATTAGCAAATGCTGCATTCACTTTTTCGTAAGTGCTGTCTTTACTCCCATCATCCACAAAAATAATTTCGAGATTTGGGTAATCACCGTTTAACAAACTTTGCACCGAGCTCACTGCATTCACTTCTTCATTATATGCAGGAACAATGATGCTCACCAACGGCGCATCATTTTTGCCTGAAAACCAAAATGGTTGCCTCAATAAATTCTTTTCATAATAATGCTCCTGCGTTGCAATTGCTGCCAGAAAAACAATGCGTGCTATGGAAAGAATAATGAACACGATGAAAAGCGAAAACAAAATATGGCTTCCCCAATAAGCTATTTCTGCCAGCCAGTAATTTATCTGCAGCACATAATAACCGCTGCCACGCGGAACTTCGGGCATCAAATCATCTTTCTTTTTTCCTATTAAGTCAGCAACAGTTGTAAATGTGTATCCTCTTCCTTTGAAATAATGAATGATTTGTGGCAATGCTTTCACTGTCGCCTCCCGGCTGTCGCCACCTGCATCATGCAGCAGAATAATATTGCCGCTGAGATCCTGCGCGGTCATATCTTCTTTTCGGCGTATGACCCTTGCTACTATTGAATCTGCGGGCGTTCCGGGTTCCCAATCGAGCGGGTCGATAGATTCGCCGATATCCAAATAATTTAATTCTCTGGCGATGGCAACAGGAACAAGCTCTTCATATTTCTGCGGCTCAAAATCTGCATTGAATGGCGCTCGAAACATTACGGTTGAGCGACCGGTGATGCATTCAAGCAATAAACGCGTTGCTTCAATTTCAAGCCTTGCTCTTTTTGTGCTCACCTTTGCAATATTCGGGTGAGTGAAAGTGTGGTTGCCAATTTCATGCCCTTCACGGAAAATTCTTTTTACAATAGGGATATTATTTTCTGCATTAATACCGACGAGAAAAAAAGCAGCTGGCACTTTTTCACGGGCAAGTATATCCAAAATTTGCGGAGTATAAACAGGGTCAGGCCCGTCATCAAATGTGAGCACTAATTTTTTCTTGTCCTGTGTTCCGTATTTTTTTGCCACCCACTTGGATGGGAGCGTGTCATATTTTTCTTCACTGATTAAATATTCACTGCTATCGATTTCCAACCGGAGTTTTCCGCTTGTCGGGCCTCCTAAAATATCCAGCACTTCGCCTTGCCCGGAATATGCAACGGTTTCATTGCCCACCAATAATTTCACATTGTTGAAGTTGGAATAATCATAACGCCTGATACTGTCTTTGCCCATGTCCCTATCATAAAAATCCCACATGCGCGAATCCTCTGAACCCAGCCTCCAGAGCGAGACTCCGCTTAATCCATATTCTACGGCAAACCTCAATGTGTTAAATGTTGTGGCTGCATCCGTAAAATGCACTTCATGGTCAATGCCCCTGTCATCTCCATAACTGAAATGAAGATTGTAAGAATCATTGTCGAAATTAATTTTGCCATCATAGCTTCTTGCAAGCGTTAATGCGTCCTGATATTTAACCGGCAAAGCAGATTTCGTTTTTCCTTCTGCATCCAATGTCCAGTCATAGCCAAAACCTGCCAATGCTAATATTAATTTTTGCGGCGGGATTTTTCTCGCTGCCTGGTCAACAGCTGCTTCAATCCATTTCTGATGCGAGATTGGCCCTGGTAGTGTGCTTTCAGAAAACTGGTCATAAGCCATTAAGCAGATATAGTCGTTGTATTTTGATAAACCGGACAAATCATAATCATCATTAAAAGGAGCGACATCTTGTGTGACTAAAAAATTTTGTGCATGCAGTTTTTCATACAATTCTTTCTGGAACAACACGAAAGTTTCACTTTTCGGCTCTTTCAATTCTTCAAAATCAATATTAATGCCATCGAGACTGTCTTTTTTTAGTACTTTAATAATATCATCAATTAATCTTTCTTTTTTCGCTTTGTCAGTGAAGATGCGATGCACAACATCTCCGCGAAAACTTTGATTGAAATTATTAGTAAGAATTGGGAGCACCTTCACTGAAGCTTTGTTCATCACATTTAATGCTGCAGTATCAATATTTGTAACAAGTGTGTCAGCATTCGGGTCAAGAAAAAACCATTCAGGAAAAACGACATTCATGTGCGCAATGTTTTGCCTGAGAGATGCCAATGATTCTTTATCCCAGTTCACATAAAAAGCAGCGCGAATTCCTGTGGTAAATTTTTTGAATGAATAAAAACTGGAGTCAGCCTGAACAACAATGCCATTTCTTTTTCTGAACCTTCTGGGAACCGGGTAACCACCGGCTTTGTAAGCTTCTTTTTCGTTGATGTATTTTCTGAAGCCGGCGTATTGCTTAAAAATTTTACTCTTGTTAGCGAGACCGCTGTTGGTATCTAGTAAAGCTTGCTTTTCCTGTGTGGATGCAAATTGAGGCAAACCCGGTGTATAAACCCGGGAAATAGCAATGATTATGATGACGATTGCAAAAATGAGCAGCAATAAAAGAAGCCTGCTGCTCCATTTGAACCTTTGCCAACGCGAAGAAGAATCGGTTTGGAAAATCTGGTTAGTCGAATTTTTTGCCATAAGTTAGGTGCTGGCAAATTTCCTTCCTTTTAGATATTCACCAAAATTGTTATTAAGAATTTAACGAAATAGTTCTGAGTTGGTAGTTAATAGTTCATAGTCGGGAGCAATGAGTAATTAATTGACTTAGGAAAATTGAAATCGTCAACAACAACTCAGAACTCACAACTCTGAACTGTTCAATAATCCAGCTCCAGCCTCAACTTGTCTTTCAGCTCTTTCACCAACGGATATTGCTCGATTATTCTTTGATATTGTTCTCTTTTGTTCAATGGTCTGTCAGTTGGCTCCGGCGCAACATTGCTCTCATCAACCACAACAGAAAAAGAAAGCGCTTTGTTATTGAATGTTTTTTGTAAAAAGCCTGACACATTTCTTTTCTCCTGCTCTATAAATTTTTGTTCGAGATTATTATTGGTGACCACTTCAAACAAGCTATCATTAACGATTTTTATATTAGCCAATTCAAAACTCTGAAGTGCAGGATTTTTTGATAATCGCAACTGTTGTGCATATTGTAGCCATGCTTCTCTTAAATTTTCATCAGTGAGCGATTTTATTTTGTCATCAGCAACTGTTTGTTGTCTTCCTGCAACTTCCTGTCTTAGTTTTGATAATGCGCCAAGAGTTGGATTGATTGCCGGTTTTGCAGCTTGTTTAATTGGTTGAGAGTAAGATTCGTTGCTTTCTTCTATCAACACATTTTCTTCTACAAGTTTCGTTTCTATTAGCAATTTTGCACGATTGCTTCCAATACCGATTTCAGGCTTTTCAACAATTTTGTTTTCTTGTTTTTTTCTCGGTGCTTCAACTGGAACAATATTTCTGAAAGCAACTGATTTGGATGTTTCAGCTACTTTTTTTTTACTGAAGGTTTCATTGTTGCTGGCAAGCTCAATCGCTTGTTGCAGATAGCAAAGTTTTATTAATGCAAGCTCTACATGCAGTCTTTTATTTCTTGCAGCTTTGTAATTGATTTCTGTTTCATTCAGCACATTCAATGCGCTAATCAAATAAGCAGTGTTTATTTTTTTTGCACTGCTGACATATTTTTCTTTGAAGCTTTCCACTGCTTCTAATAATTGTGCGACTTTTTCATCTTTGCACACTAATAAATTCCTGATAAATTCTGCAAAACCATTCAGCACCAAATCACCTTCAAAACCTTTTCTGTTGATATCATCATACAGCAACATGGCATCTGCCAGATTTTGCTGCTGCATGGCTTCTATCAATTTGAAATAATAATCGGCATCTAAAATATTGAGATGCTCCAATGTATTTTGATAAGTGATTTCATTATTAGTGAAACTGGAAATTTTATCAAGAATACTTAATGCATCACGCATGCAGCCTTCGCTTTTTTGTGCAATGACATGCAGTGCCGCTTTATCTGCTTTTATTTCTTCTTTATCACAAATTTCCTGTAAATGTTCAACTGTGTCATTAACAGTGATTCTTTTGAAATCGAAAATCTGGCAGCGGCTTAATATGGTTGGGAGGATTTTATGCTTCTCGGTTGTTGCCAAAATAAAAATGGCATAAGGCGGCGGCTCTTCCAATGTTTTTAAAAATGCATTGAATGCGGAAGAACTGAGCATGTGAACCTCATCAATGATATATACTTTGTATTTTCCCGCTTGCGGAGCAAAACGAACTTGTTCAACTAATGAACGGATATCATCAACAGAGTTATTGCTTGCAGCATCGAGCTCATGGATGTTCAAAGAAGTTCCCTGGTCAAATGAAACGCAACTATTACAAGTATTGCACGCTTCGCCATCTGAAGTTTTATTTTCACAATTAATTGTTTTTGCTAAAATCCTTGCACAGGTTGTCTTTCCAACACCACGAGGGCCGCAAAACAAAAAAGCATGAGCAAGCTGATTATTCCTGATTGCATTTTTTAAAGTAGTGGTAATATGCGATTGCCCAACAACTGTTGAAAAATTTTGTGGTCTGTATTTTCGGGCGGAAACGATGAATTTGTCCATACGGTTGCAATTTACGTTTCAGTTTTGAGTTGGCAGTATTCAGTTTGCAGTTGGTGAATAAAAAGTCGGCGATTAACGTCATCGGTCGGCAGTGCTGCAATTCGAAACCGATAAACAAATTTAGAAGTTCAGTACTGCCGACTGTGAACTGCCAAATCCGACTATAAAATTGGATGTCTCTTAAACTCTTTCGTTCTGTCAAATAAATATCTGTAAGTAGTGAGTGTGCGGCTTCTGTAAGTGCCGAGTGCTTCTGCAACATTTATCATTTTCGGGTTGAATTCTCCAATCCATTGCATTTCATATTTTTCATATTTCAATTCTTTCTGGATAATTTTTGCGCCTTCCATAATCATGTAGCTGTCCACACCTTTTCCCTGCCATTCGGGAACTACGCCAAATGCCAGCCCTACGAATTTGTTGCACTTTTTTGTTTTTTTCACCCACAAAAATTTCAGCTTGCTAAATAAATCGAATTTTCCGTTCAGGTGTTTGAACCATTGATTCAAGTCGGGAAGATTGAGCCACATTGCAACCGGCTCATCTTTATAATAAACAAACCAGCTCACGCTTTCATCAATCACAGGTTTCATAGATTGAAACATTTTTCTGACCACCGGCTCTGCCAGTTCTTTCAATCCGCCATGACCGGACCATGCTTTGTTATAAATGACGGTGAAATCTTTTGCGAATTTATCCAGCTCATTTTTTTTGATATGCTTGGAAGAAAAATTCGGGTCAGCAGCGCAGGCAGCGTGACGGTCATAAAATTTTTGCTGAACCTTATCTGCAACCGTTAATCCAAAACAGATTTGATAAAAAAAATTTTTGAAGCCATAATTTTCGAATAAAGCCTGATAATAAGGCGGATTATAATTCATGCAATAAAGCGGCGGTTCAAATCCCTGAACTACTAATCCCCACCAGCGGTCACGCTCGCCGAAATTAATCGGCCCGTCCATTGCCTCCATTCCTTTTTGCATGAGCCAATGTTTGGCAACATCAAAGAGCATATCAGCAGCTTCCTGGTTATTGATACAATCAAAAAAACCAACCCCACCGACAGGAACATCATCACCTTTTGTTTTATATTTTTTATTAGCGAATGCAGCAATGCGCCCGATAAATTTTCCATCTTCATCTTTCAAAATCCATCTTTTCACTTCGCCGAAACGGAAAGCTTTGTTTTTTTCTTTATTAAAAACTTCGTTCACGTCTTTATCAAGAGGGCGAATATAATTCGGGTCATGGCGGTTCAATTCAACATTGACTTGGATAAAACCTTTTGCGGAGCTGTTGTCTGTTACTTCTATTAATTGCATAAAAAATGAATCATCAAAAATAAGGAACAAGAAATAAGATACAAGGTTCAAGGTACAAGCTTTACAATAGCAAGAGTGATTAAACAACTATCTTTTTATATTGAAACTTTGAACTTTGATTCTCAAAGATGATAGCCATTTTTGAGCTTGTTCCTTGATTCTTGTGCCTTGTTTCTTGAGTCTTCAACCTTGTTTCTTATCCCAAAAAGTTCATTTCGGATTTTTGACTCCACTTCCTTACATTTGCAGCCAATTTTAAACCCCCACATTTAAATAATTGCTGATATGGCAAATGTTGGAAAGATTAAACAGATTATCGGTGCGGTCATCGACGTTCAGTTTGAAGATAAGCTCCCCGAATTGTATAATGCGCTGGAAGTGAAAAGGCAAAATGGCGAAACGCTTGTGCTTGAAGCTCAGCAGCATCTTGGTGAGGATAGTGTTCGCTGCATTGCGATGGATGGGACCGAAGGCATGGTTCGCGGAATGGAAGTTATTGACACGGGTATTGCCATTGCGATGCCGGTTGGCGATGCTATTAAAGGTCGCTTGTTCAATGTTACCGGCGACCCTATTGACGGATTGCCTGCCGTGTCAAAGGTTGGCGGCAGACCAATTCACTCGAAGCCGCCTGCATTTGAAAACCTCAGCACTTCAACGGAAGTGTTGTTCACCGGTATCAAAGTAATTGATTTGATTGAGCCTTATGCAAAAGGCGGAAAGATTGGTCTGTTCGGTGGTGCAGGTGTAGGGAAAACAGTATTGATTCAGGAGCTCATTAATAATATCGCAAAAGCTTATGCCGGTGTTTCGGTGTTCGCGGGTGTTGGTGAAAGAACGCGTGAAGGAAATGACCTGATGCGTGAAATGATTGAAGCTGGCATTATGAAGTATGGCGATGAATTCAAGCACAGCATGGAAAATGGCGGCTGGGATTTGAGCAAAGTGGATATGAAAGAACTCGCTGAATCAAAAGCGACTTTCGTGTTCGGACAAATGAACGAACCGCCGGGAGCCCGTGCCCGCGTGGCTTTGAGCGGATTGACGATTGCCGAATATTACCGTGATGGCGATGGCAAAGGTCAGGGTCGCGATATCCTTTTCTTTGTTGATAATATCTTCCGTTTCACACAGGCTGGTTCTGAAGTGTCGGCGCTGTTAGGTCGTATGCCTTCAGCGGTAGGCTATCAGCCAACGCTTGCAACAGAAATGGGATTGATGCAGGAAAGAATTACTTCTACAAAAAATGGTTCTATCACTTCCGTTCAGGCGGTGTATGTTCCGGCGGATGACTTGACTGACCCGGCTCCTGCAACAACTTTTGCGCATTTGGATGCAACAACTGTATTGAGCAGAAAGATTGCCGATTTAGGTATTTATCCTGCGGTTGACCCATTGGATTCCACTTCGAGAATTTTGACTCCATTGATTGTGGGCGATGCGCATTATAATTGTGCGAACAGCGTGAAATTGATTTTACAGAGATATAAAGAATTGCAGGATATCATTGCGATTCTCGGTTTGGATGAATTGAGCGATGAAGATAAAATGACTGTTGCACGTGCACGTAAAGTGCAGCGTTTCCTGTCGCAGCCATTCCATGTTGCGGAAGCGTTTACTGGTTTGAAAGGTGTGCTTGTTCCGATTGAAGAAACCATCCGCGGTTTCAATATGATTATGGACGGAGAAGTGGATGAATATCCGGAAGCTGCATTCAACCTTGTTGGAAATATTGATGATGCTATTGAGAAAGGGAAGAAGCTGATGGCGCAGGCGCAAGGATAATTTGCGAATTTGAAAATGTGAAGATTTGCGAATTGAATGGCTTTACATTCGCACATTTTCACATCTGCACATTTTCACATTAATAACATGAATCTCGAAATATTAACACCAGAGAAAAAAATTTTCAGCGGAGATGTATATGGCGTGCAGTTGCCCGGCATCACAGGTTCGTTTGAAGTGCTGGACAAACATGCTCCACTCGTGAGTGCATTGAAAAACGGAAGACTGAAAATTTTAAAGGATAAAAATAATCACCTTGCTTATTTTGACATACAAGACGGCTTTGTTGAAGTAATTAATAATGCAGTAGCTGTGTTAGTGGAAGGTGCTACGCAGATTGAAGGAAAATAATTGTCATGTTCTGAAATATATTGAGCCTCCAAATTTTTGGAGGCTTTGTTTTTTCTCTCCGCGTCTCTCAAAAATTCAGTGGTTCTTTGTGGGCTAAAAAAATGAAAAATAGCGCAAACGTTTGAAGCATTGTTTCAAACGTTTGCGCTTTATAATGCAGCGCAGGCAAGCTTTTTCAATTGATTGTTATATTCATGAAATCACTATTTTGAATGCCCTTAAGAAGAACCAAAACTTTCTTTCATCAACCTTAGAATATGAAAAATACACTGCTTGTAATTTTTGTGCTGCTTGCATGCTCATGCGCATCACTGAAACAGAAAAAAGATTTTGTGAGCTATAAAATGAAGTCCCTTCAAAAATATTCGATAGATAGCAGTGATTTCGCGTTGTCTATTTCAAATGGAAATAAATATATTTTTCTGAGCGATGATGAACTACGGAAAATAAAAATGAAAGAATTAAGAAAGCAAGCAGACGAACTGGAAAAAATAATTGCTCTATATCCAGACTCCATTTCCAACCGATTAATGAAAGGAGCGAAGCTTTATAATCGCCTGGATTCTTTTTATGCTAACCGGAATAAGATAAGCTTCATCGTGAACAACAACCTGATTACCCCGAACAAACATTTTTTGGAGAGATGGTTTTGACAACGATTTGCTTTGATAATGCTGAAGCTCAATAGCAGCACAACCGATGAACGGATTGCGACGCAATCCGCCGCGGCGGACTCAATCGGAGTTACTGAAGTTGGTATCAAATTAAATATGCAAATTTGAAAATGTGCGAATGTGCGAATAGGAAGAAATCGTAAGTCCCAAATCGTAATTCGTAAATCAATTCAACTGCGGGTCAATCGGAAAGTTTACCATCATTTCATAATCGCCACCGAGATGGTGGAGCGCATCTTTCCAGATTTCGTCTATTTTTTTGTGGAATATGAGTTTTCGGTTAGCCATTACTGTTAGCCACGATTTTTCTTTCAGCTCTTCGGCAAGCTGACCGTTTCCCCAACCGGAATAGCCGATATAAAAACGGATTTTGTTCTTATCAATCTTGCCGAGCTTTATCTGCTCAATCGCGGTTTCAAAATCGCCGCCCCAAAAAATGCCTTCCATGATTTTGTTGCCGCCGGGAATTTCGTTCGGGTACTGGTGCAAAAAATGAATCGTATCCATTTGAACCGGGCCGCCAAAATAAACCGGGATTTTCAAGCCTTCCGCGCCGCTCACGAGTTCATCAAGCGTGTAATCATATTTTTTGTTCAGCACAAAACCAAAGCTGCCTTCTTGCTGATGGTCGCACAAAAAAACCACCGTTCGAAGAAAATTCGGGTCTTTTAAAAACGGGTCAGCAATAAGCAATACTCCAGGTGCAGGATTTTCCATTTTGTGTATTTAATCATTTGCCGGATGGCAACTTCATTGTAATTTAAAACATTTCTTTACATCAAAAGTTTGCCGCGTTTGATTCCCGTTAAGAAGAGTTTGAATTTTTTCCCGACTCAGCAATTCGGAGAGAAATATTTTCCGCGAAATCCTTTTCTTTGTGAAACCAACGTTAAAAAACATTAACCCTGCCATCCTAAAACTATTAAACCATACATTGTTTCAATAGATTTGCAAGCCGCAATCAGCGGTTGCTTAAAAGCTAACGAGTGAAAAAAGTTTTCCCGATTATTATTGTGCTGATAACATTGTCGCTCATCGGCATCATCTACATCCAGGTTAACTGGGTGCTGACGATGGTGGAGAACAAGCAGGAAGATTTCATTCACAAAGTTACTTATGGCGTGATGACGGATGTTGGGCAGGAACTGATGCAGCAAAAAAGTTATTCGCCAAACCTTAATTCACTTCGCTTCAGACCGGGCTCAACATGGCGACCATCAGACCAGTTCATGATGGAGCTGATGAAAACGCCGACCATCGCTCAGATTTTTACACAATCACAAATTGAAGAGAAACTTCAGAAAGCATTCAACAAATATGGATTGGGCCAAACGAAATATGAATTCGCGATAACATCCAATATGAATATTGAAAGGATGTCGAAGAACTTCATGCAAGCGTTTGAAGATTCTACAAATAAAAATAACCTGCGCGAATTTCAGCTTTTGCAAATGCCCGGAGAAAATAGTTTTTCTGATGCAGACGAAGCGCTGATTTTGATTGTGCCGAATTACAGAAATATCGTTATAAGCCAGATGTATTGGAAGTTTGCTGGCATTATATTTTTTACGTTGCTGATTATTGCCGCATTTTATATTACTGTTAGAACGTTATTGGTGCAGAAAAAACTAAGCGAGATAAAGAACGATTTCATTAATAATATGACCCATGAGTTCAAGACGCCACTGGCAACGATTTCACTGGCAGTGGATGCTTTGAGAAATGAAAAAGTAGCGCAGGACCGGCAGAAGTCTGAATATTTCAGCTCTATTATTAAGGAAGAAAACAAGCGGATGAACAAACAGGTGGAAACCATTTTGCAGGCTGCGCTGATGGACAGGCAAGAACTTCAATTAAATCTGCAACCAGTGCATGTTCATGAAATCATTCAGGACATCGCTGATAATTTCAAATTGCAATTGGATGATAAAAAAGGAAGAGCTGATTTGCAGATGAATGCAAAGAATGATTTGCTGGAAGTAGATGAAGTGCATTTCACAAATCTCATTTCAAATCTGGTTGATAATGCGATTAAATATTCCAACGATAATCTGATAATAAAAATCAGCACACATAGCACAAAGAAAAATTTAGTCATCCGTTTGGAAGATAACGGCATTGGTATGAACAAAGAAACGCAGCGAAGAATCTTCGAAAAATTTTATCGAGCACACACAGGGAATGTACATAATGTGAAAGGATTTGGTCTTGGTTTAAGTTATGTGAAAACCATTGTGGATGCGCATTTCGGGAAGATTAAAGTTGAAAGCACCGTTGGGAAAGGAACTTCGTTCACGATGGAATTTCCATTGATGAAAGAAACAGCTTGATAATTTTCCCACTTTCTCATTCCTTATTCCTCATTCCTTATTCCTCATTTCTTATTTCTCATTTTTGAAAAGAATGCATCCATCTCCATAGCTCAGAAATCTGAATTCATTATTCATCGCATAATCATAAACCTTTCTCCAATCTTCTCCAATCAATGCAGCAACCAAAAGTAATAATGTCGATTGCGGCTGATGAAAATTGGTGATGAGCGCTTTGATGATTTTGAATTGAGATCCCGGAGCGATTAATAATTGCGTTCTCGTAATTAATTTTTCAAGATTATTTTTTTCCATCCATCCGCTTAATGATTGCAAAGATTTTTTTCCATCTATATTTTTACTATTTAATTCATAAGCATCCCATTGATGAATGATAAGATTTTCTGAGGTAATATCAGGATTCAGAATTGTTTTCAACCCAAGCCAATAAAGGCTTTCAATAGTTCGCAAAGAAGTTGTTCCGACAGGAATAATATGATTATCTAAGTTTTTAATTAATAATCTGATAGTTAATAATTCAACATCAATAAATTCAAAATGCATATGATGTTCAGCAAGTGTTTCGCTTTTCACAGGCATAAAAGTCCCTGCGCCGACATGAAGCGTTACTTCTGTTTTTTGGATATGCTTTTCCGTTAATTTTTCAAAAATAGAATCTGTGAAATGAAGCCCGGCAGTCGGTGCAGCAACAGAACCATCATTTTTTGCGTAAATAGTTTGATATCTTTCTATATCTGATATTTCAGTTTCTCTTTTGATATATGGTGGAAGTGGAATGATTCCCGCGAAATGTAAGATTTCTGCAAAACAAAATTTTTCAGGCTTCCATGAAAGTTCAATCAAAAAATAATCATCTTCTTTTTTTATGAAAGAAGCATAAATAATAATTTCATGATTGTTGTGAATGATTTTCTTTTCCAATATTTGTCCATGCTTCCATTTGGAGGCGCCGCCAATCAGGCATTTCCAAACAACTTTATCTTGCTGCTGCAATGCACTTGCGATGTCACCATGTTGTTCATGAGGTTCCAGACAAAAAATTTCTATCAATCCGCCTGTAGCTTTCTGAAAAATAATTCTTGCTTCAACAACTTTCGTGTTATTAAAAATCAACAATGAATTTTCGGGAATATGTGACGAAATATTCTTGTAAATATCTTCTGCAATTTTTCCTTCTTTGTAAATTAATAATTTGGATGCATCGCGTTCAGCAAGCGGATATTTTGCAATTTTCTCTTCTGGTAATTGATAAGTAAAATCAAGAATGGAAATATCTTTCGGGTTCATAATCATTCGCAGCTAACTGCCGCAAAGTTTTTATTTCGAAATAATTTTTAAATCATCTTTTCGCAACTGGCACAACCAATTTCAATCCGCTCCACAACTCGCTCACTGCACAAACTTTAATATCTACCAAATCATTCTGCAAAGCATAATTTCGGATATCCGTCTCTGTTATATCTGTTTCGATGCCCGCACTTTTTTTATACCAGGAAACCCAGATAATAATTTTCGGATTTGCTTTGAAAACAGGCTTCAATTTTTTCATCTCCGTTTCATATTCTTTTTTTGAACGAACAAAAAGATGAATGAAATCAGGGATTTCTTTTTTCTTAATAAGCTGAGCAGTGACATCTTTTTCGAGCAGCTTGAAATAATCATTCGGTTCATTTACCAACTGGACTTTCATTTCTTCCTTAATTCCTAGTTTTTTTAATAACGGTGTTCCGGAATAGCCTGCGGTTGGCATAAATCGATTTTTTGAGTTGGTTTTGAACTGATTTGATAGCAATGCACATGTTATCCACCGTAATCCACATATTATGCACTGCAATATTGACCAAAATTAACGGAAAGTCTTTACTGTATTGGGATTCAAGGCAAATTAGGTTGTGGAAAAATTAAATTTTCCAAAATTTGATTAAATAGTGGTAGAAAGTGTTACTTTGTGTGAGTTTGTGTTTGTTTTGAATTATTTTTCATAAATGATTGGTTTACTTGGAGAATATGAGGCTACGCTTGACTCAAAAGGTCGCTTCCTCCTGCCGGTCGGCTTTAAAAAGCAGTTGCCGGATGGGGATAGTGCACAATTTGTCATAGCCCGAGGGTTTGAAAAGTGCCTGAATTTATACCCCAAAAAGAACTGGGACGAAATTTTTGAAAAGCTTAGCAAACTCGATGATTTTGACCCAAAAGTACGGGATTTCATCAGATACTATTTGAGCGGCGCGACATTAATGGAACTGGATTCGGCGGGCAGACTTTTGGTGCCGCCAAATTTGAAAAGCCACGCGAATTTGGAAAAAGACATTTCATTGTCTGCGGCGATAAACAAAATTGAAATCTGGGATAGTAAGTATAAAGACAAGCTCTTTGAAACTTTTACACCACAAGCTTTCAGTGACCTTGGTGCTGAAATCGGGCGGGCGCTTCGTGGAATTTGATTCGTTGACAGTTGAAACTTGATTGCCATGAGCAAGAAAGAAAATGAAAATAATCAGGAACGCAATTCAACAACTCAACCTGTCGATTATCACTTGCCTGTTCTGTTGCATGAGGCGATTGATGCGCTCAACATTCTGCCCGATGGCATTTATGTTGATTGCACTTTCGGTGGCGGCGGACATTCAAAAGAAATTTTGAAACGATTGAATGCAAATGGAAAATTGTTTGCTTTTGACCAGGATGCGGATGCAGCTAAAAATTTGCCAAATGATGAGCGCATTGTTTTTGTTCCGCACAACTTCAGGCATCTTCAGCGTTTTTTGAGATTGCACAAAATCACAAAAGTAGATGGAATCCTTGCTGACCTTGGCGTGAGCAGCCATCAGTTTGATGAAGCAGAGCGGGGTTTCTCTATTCGCTTTGATGCGGATTTGGATATGCGCATGGACAAACGGCAATCATTAACCGCTTTTGAAGTAGTGAGCAAATACTCCGAATTGCAATTGCACAAATTGTTCGAGAAATATGGCGAAGTGACGAATGCAAAGACTTTGGCAAGAACAATCGTGCATGTGCGGAATGGAACATCACTGAAAAGCATCAGCAATTTTAAAAATGCGCTGAGTGGAATCGTAAAAGGAAATCCTAATAAATACTTTGCCCAGGTTTTTCAGGCTTTGCGGATTGAAGTGAATGATGAATTGGGTGCATTGAAAGAAATGCTTGAACAAGCGCCAGCGTTGTTAAAGCAGAGAGGAAGAATCGCCATTATCACTTTTCATTCGATTGAAGACAGGATTGTAAAAAATTTTTTGAAGAAAGGAACATTTGAAGAAACAGAACAGATTAACCCCTTCGCGCAAACCACGACAGAACCTGCATTTCAAACCGTAACAAAAAAACCGATTACACCGGGCGAACAAGAATTGAAACAAAACCCAAGGTCGCGAAGTGCGAAGCTGAGGGTTGCGGAAAAATGATAAATATTCATCAACATCGTTTCAGCATAAATCATTCATCATTCATGGAAGAGCAGCAGCAAAATAAAGAGCTGAAGTTTGACTGGAAAAAAATAATAAGCCACAAGTGGATTGTGAAGAACATCCCGTTCTTTCTTTTTCTCACTATGCTTGCTGTGATATATATATATAATGGTCATTATGCTGATAAGACAATTCGCAATATCAACAAAACGACAAATGATTTGAAAGAAATGCAGTATGAATATAAAACGCTGAAGAGCGAAGTGATGTTCAGAAGCAAACAAAGTGAATTAGCAAAAGCAGTTGAGCCATTTGGTTTGAAAGAATTGATGACGCCGCCGGTTGTGCTGCAAGATAGTTTGAGTGAAAAAGAAGTGGTAAGAAATAAGTGATAAGCTATAAGTAATAATAAAAGATAGTGGAAATAAAACGCGACATATTATGGAGAGTATACCTGTGCTTTTTGGGCATTGTATTATTATGCCTGATCGTGCTTGGTAAGGCGATTTATATTCAGCGGGTGCAGGGAGCTTATTGGAAAAACCTTAGCGACAGTCTTCATTTGAAACAAGTGCAAATGGAAGCTGAGAGAGGAACAATTTATAGTGAGAACGGTGATATGCTCAGCACTTCGATTCCTTTCTTTAATATATACATCGATTTTGGTGCTGATGGATTGCGCGAAAAAAATGGGAAGCGGTTTAAAGAGAATCTGGATTCATTAAGTTTCTGTCTCGCTAATTTATTCAAAGACCAAAAAGCGGTTGCATATAAACGTGACTTGCAAAAAGGGTATAATGATAAGGACAGATATTATTTACTGCAACAAAATATTTCTTTCGAACAATATAAATCGCTGCGAAAATTTCCATTAGTGAGATTGGGAAGAAACAAAAGTGGTTTCATCACTGAAGTGGTTAATAAAAGGTTGAACTCATTCGGTCTGCTTGCAAACAGAACCATCGGCTTGGCAAGAGCGAATGCACAGAATGTAGGACTGGAGCGGACTTACGACACTTCATTAAAAGGCGAAAACGGAAGCAGGCTTGTTCGTTACATGGCTGCAGGAACTTTCGTTCCGGTTGAAGGCTCTGAGATTGACCCTGAAAATGGAAAGGATATTGTTACAACGATTGATGTAAACATGCAGGACATTGCTGAGAATGCATTATTGAAAGGAATGATTGAAAATGAAGCAGACCACGGCACTTGCATGTTGATGGAAGTGGCAACAGGAAAAATAAAAGCGATTGCAAATCTAGGTCGCCAGCATGATGGAAGCTATTGGGAAGACTATAATTATGGATTGAATGCTACCGAACCAGGCTCTACTATAAAATTAGCAACACTGCTTTCTGTGTTGAGCGAACGGAAAACAACATTGAATGATATGGTGGATGTTGGCTCTACCGGAAGAGATTGGGTTGGCGTGAGAATGGTGAATGATGCAGAGCGTGCACCGAAACCTATGTTGTCTGTGAAAGAATGTTTTGAGCACAGCTCGAATGTGGGCATGAGTAAACTGGCTTATAAAACTTTTGCTGAGCAGCCCGATAAATATTTAAGCTATCTGCACAAATTTCATCTTGATACAAAGACAGGAATAGATTTAATGGGTGAAGGAAGACCAATACTTCCAAGAATAAAACGCAACGTGGAAGGCTTGCATGCCATGGTGACAATGAGTTTTGGATATGCGATTCAGGTGACGCCTTTGCAAACATTGACATTGTATAATGCTGTTGCAAATAATGGCAAAATGATGAAGCCATATTTGGTAAACCGCATTCAAAGTTTTGGACAAACGACGAAAGAGTTTCAGCCGCAAGTGATGGAAGAAAAAATTGCAGACGAAAATGTTGTGAAAGCTGCGCAAGAATGCATGCTTGCTGTAACAACCGATGGCACCGGAAAGAAAGCATTCAAAAGTGCACTATATAAAGTAGGGGGAAAGACAGGAACGGCGCATGTTGCAGGCAGAGATGACAATGGAAATAAAATCGGTTATGATGCGGGAATTTATCAGGCATCATTTGTCGGATACTTCCCTTTTGATAAGCCGCAATATAGTTGCATCGTTGTGATAAGAACAAAAGCGCACCCAAAATTTCACATGGGCGGCGAAGTTTCGGCACCTGTTTTCAGAGAAGTATCTGATAAGCTATATGCAATGAACGCAGATAATAATGCAACATTGCCAGAGGCGAAAATTAAAAAAGACAGTTCCAATTTTTATTACGCCGGCTCAGCAAAAGATATTAAGAAGGTGATGAAAACATTAAATGTGAGCTATGCTGATTCATCAAACAATAATGAATGGACAAGATTATATGCAAGCAATTATGAAGCTGTGTTGAACAAGGAAACCATTAATAAGCAAGTGATACCTGACGTGAAAGGAATGGGATTGAAAGATGCACTGTATGTGCTGGAGAAAATGAATGTGAAAGTAGCGGCGAATGGCAGAGGCAAAGTGAAGATGCAATCTGTTCAACCTGGTTCAGCGATTGCAAAAAATCAAACGATAAAAATCGAATTGAATTAATAAACACATTTGGACGGTGCCTCACTCTCACTTAAGGAAGTGGAGTGAGGTTAAACTAAAAGATTGATGGCGATACTGCAGGATATATTGTACAAAGTGAGCATCCGTTCCGTGCATGGAAATCTTGGCGCAACTGTAAATGATTTACAGGTTGATTCAAGAAAAGTGAATCAGGGCTCATTGTTTATTGCAGTGAAAGGTGTTAGCGCAGATGGTCATCAGTTTATTGATTCGGTGATTGAAAAAAGAGCAGCAGTTGTGGTTTGCGAAACATTGCCACAGCATTTGAAAGAAGACGTCACTTATGTTGAAGTCGAGAATTCAGCAATAGCGGCGGGTTTCATCGCTCATAATTTTTATGGTCAGCCTTCAGAGAAATTGAAATTGGTTGGGGTGACCGGAACGAATGGCAAGACAACCATAGCAACAGTTCTCTATAAGCTCTTTACAGTATTGGATTATAAATGCGGATTGATAAGCACTGTTCAAAATCAGGTAGGCGATACCGCTATTCCGGCAACGCATACAACACCGGATGCGATTAGCCTGAATGCGTTGCTGAAACAAATGGTAGAAGCTAAATGTACGCATGTGTTCATGGAAACGAGTTCGCATGCTATTCATCAGCATCGCATTGCGGGATTGAATTATGCAGGTGGCATTTTCAGCAACATCACGCATGACCATTTGGATTATCATAAAACGTTTGATGAATATATCCGTGTGAAGAAATCTTTTTTTGATTCATTGCCATCATCGGCTTTTGCGATTTCAAATGCAGACGATAAAAGAGGGGCAGTGATGTTGCAGAATACGAATGCAAAAAAATATTTCTACAGCCTGAAAACGCTGGCTGATTTCAAAGGAAAGATTTTGGAGAATAATCTGACTGGTCTTGTGATGGATGTGAATAGCCAGGAAGTGCATTTCAGGTTAATAGGAGAGTTCAATGCATATAATTTGCTTGCTGTGTATGGAGCAGCCATTTGTTTGGGTGAAGATAAACATGAAGTGCTTCGTTGCCTGAGCGTGTTGAGTGGAGCTGAAGGAAGATTTGATTATATCACTTCGAGAAATGAAAAAGTGATTGGCATTATTGATTATGCGCACACACCCGATGCATTGGTGAATGTGCTCTCAACGATTCAGAAATTGAAAAAAGGATATGAGCATGTGATAACGGTTGTTGGTTGTGGTGGCGACAGAGATAAAACAAAACGCCCGGTGATGGCAGAAGTGGCATGCGAGCACAGCGACCGAGTGATATTCACTTCTGATAATCCACGTAGTGAAGACCCGGCAGAGATTTTAAAAGATATGGAAGTTGGATTGAACACAGCGGCGAAAAGAAAATACATCGCAATTGTTGACAGGAAAGAAGCGATTAAAACTGCCGTGAGTTTTTCAAAGCCGGAAGACATTGTGCTGATTGCAGGAAAAGGACATGAAAAATATCAGGATATAAAAGGAGTGAAATATCCTTTTGATGATAAAGCCGTTTTGAAAGATGTTTTTGAAATGCTGGGAAAATAGTTCAGAGTCGAGAGTTTATAGTTCAGAGTCTTTGCTCCCGACTTTGAACTCAGAACTCAAAACTATAAAGATGGTCTGTTGCTACCCTGAAAAAATTTGAAGACTGTGCCGCAATGTGCGGATGTATCCTTTAACAGCGATGAAAACTATGAACTACAGCATGTCTGTAGTTCATAGAAAGTCGCTGATGTGGTGAATGGTCAATGGTGAATTGTGAATAATGAGTTTGCAAATTAGTATGAACGATAAATCATCATGAAGATTTCGACTAGCTCCGGTCTTCAGACCGGAGAACAAAGAAATCGAATTGATAATGGAAAAATAGAAAATGATTGTTGTTGCCGATTGTGAAACTGAAGCTGAATAGAATATCAATAGTACAAGAGCCCGCCGCGGCGGGACGATGTTTAGTCAACTGATGAAGCTGGTGACAGAAAAAAACTGAAATCTAAAAAAGAAAATTACTAACTCAGGCTGCATGCTGTATTCTTTGTTTGAATGGCTTAGGCAAATTGGCGTAAAAATCCCGGGGGGGGCGCTGTTCCAGTTCATCACATTCCGTGTGATGCTGGCGGTGCTGCTATCGCTGGTGGTGACGATGGTTTACGGCAAGCGCCTCATCAACTACCTGCGCAAAAAACAGGTAGGCGAGAGCGTTAGAGAGCTTGGTCTCGCAGGCGAGCAGCAAAAAAAGGGAACACCAACGATGGGCGGCATCATCATCATCCTCGCGATTTTGATACCAACATTATTATTGGCAAACCTCAACAAGGCATATATACGCCTGATGATTTTCAGCACCATCTGGCTTGGCTTGATTGGCTTCATTGATGATTATTTAAAACTGCGTGCAAAAAAATTAGCGCAGGAACAAGGCATCGCATATAAAAAAGGTGATAAAGATGGATTGGCAGGATGGTTCAAAATTTTAGGGCAAGTAGTGTTGGGGATTGTGGTGGCGCTGACATTGTATTTTAATAGCAACACAAAAGTCTGGCGCGAATATGTAGGTGACGTGAAACCGCAGGACACAACAGGATTTAAGATGGTAGTGCTTGATGACAAGAAACATTATTTCGTTCCGGCGAATGAACCGATATCAACCATTCCGTTTGTAAAAAATCATGAATTCAATTATTCGAAATTATTACCTGCAGCAATAAGAGGCGGCACATGGATTTTGTATGTGATAATTGTGATTTTTATTATCACAGCAGTTTCGAACGGCGCAAATATTACGGATGGTTTGGACGGATTAGCAACAGGAGTGAGCGCTGTTATCGGCGCATGTCTTGGAATATTTGCTTACTCATCAGGTAATTTAAGATTCGCAGAATATCTTAATATCATGTACATCCCAAATTTGGGAGAGCTGTCCATTTTCATCGGAGCATTGATTGGAGCATGTGTTGGCTTCCTGTGGTACAATGCATATCCCGCGCAGGTTTTCATGGGCGACACTGGAAGCTTGATGTTAGGTGGTGTCATTGCAGCGCTTGCGTTCATCGTTCGGAAAGAATTATTAATACCGATTTTTTGCGGCGTGTTTTTGGTGGAAAATATCAGCGTGGTGATTCAGGTTTCTTATTTCAAATACACGAAGCGAAAATACGGCGAAGGGCGAAGGGTTTTTTTGATGAGCCCTTTACATCATCATTATCAGAAGCTCGGATATAATGAAAGCAAGATAGTAACAAGATTCTGGATAGTGACAATCATGTGCATGGTGCTAGCGATTGTTACTTTAAAATTAAGATAGCGAAACATCGCAACATAATTGTGGTGCAGCATTAGTCAAATCCAATTCTTTTGAAGAACCCCCTCAATCCGATTCCCGCGGAAAGCATCATCTTTTTTATTAACGGTCATGGACATGCGCATTTCAATATTAGGCGGCAGTGAAAGTGGAGTAGGCGCAGCTTTGCTCGCAAAGCAGCAGGGCTATGATGTGTTTGTCTCCGATGCAGGAAGTTTAAAAGAAAAATACAGACAGGAACTCGAACAGAAAGGAATTGAATTCGAAGAAGGAAAACATTCTGAAGAAAAAATTTTGAGCGCTGATGAAGTGATGAAAAGCCCCGGCATTCCTGAAAAAAATGAGCTCATAAAAAAAATCCGTGCAAAAGGAATTCCCGTCATCAGTGAAATTGAACTCGCTTATCGACACAAAGGAAACAGCAAGATTATCGGCATCACAGGCAGCAATGGAAAGACAACGACGACCGCAATGACGTATCACATTTGCAAAGCGGATAACCTGGATTGCGCATTGGTAGGCAATATCGGTTACTCATTTGCAAAGCAAGTGGCTGAAGAACCAAAGCAGTGGTACATCGCGGAGATTAGCAGTTATCAGTTGGATGATATCAAAACTTTCAAGCCTGATGTGGCTGTGCTTACAAATATTACCGAAGACCATCTTGACCGCTACGAATACAAATTTGAAAATTATATCCGCAGCAAGTTCAGGATTATCATGAACCAGACTAAGGAAGATTATTTTATTTATTGCGATGACGACCCTGTTACGAAAAAATATATCAGCCAGTATTCTTTACAAACTAACCCACTACCAATTACTATGCACCATGAATTCAAACACGGAGGCTTTATCAGGAACGGGCAGATGACGCTTGTTCCGGGCAGCGAAAAAATGCAAATGAGCATTTATGATTTCGCGCTGAAAGGCATCCACAACCAGTACAACACAATGGCAGCGGGGCTTGCAGCGGCAACCATTGGAATACGAAAAGAAAAAATCCGCGATGCGATTAAAAGTTTTGAAGCGCTTGAGCATCGGATGGAATTTGTGCTTGCAGTTCGTGGCGTTGATTTCATCAACGACAGCAAAGCCACAAATGTGAACAGCACCTGGTATGCGCTCGAGAGCATGACGAAGCCGACGATTTTGATTTTGGGTGGAGTGGACAAGGGAAATGATTATTCGCTCATCCGAGAGTTGGTGAAAGAAAAAGTGAAAGCGATTGTGTGCATGGGAACTGACAACAGAAAAATTCATGAAGCATTTCAGAACGATGTGCCATTGATGGTGAACACCGCAAGCGCACAGGAAGCAGTGAAAGCAGCTTTTCATTTCGCGAACAAAGGAGATGTGGTTTTATTAAGCCCGGCATGCGCAAGTTTTGATTTGTTCAAGAACTATGAAGACAGAGGTAAACAGTTTAAAGAAGCTGTTCGTGATTTGTAAATGGTTGAAGTAGTAAAGAATTATTATGTAACCAGCATTGTAATTCTATTAAGCATTCTTGCGTCGCACTCTTGTACTGAAGATTCGCTGCGCAGCGCTCATAAAAAGCAACAAACTGAAAATTTGAAATGAACGATTTTTTGACGATAGAAAGAAGCCCGCTAAGAAATCTTAGTTCAAGAACTAAGGGAGATAAAGTTATTTGGGCTGCTGTGGTATTACTTGCATTAGTGTCTTTGCTCGCAGTGTATAGTTCAACAGGTTTGTTGGCTTACAAAATGAACAAAGGCAATAATGAAATTTATTTGTTCAAGCAGTTTGCATTCATCATTGTTGGCGTGCTGATTATTTATTTCGCACACCAGGTGAATTATACCATTTATTCAAAAGTGGCGCTGATATTATTTTTGATTTCCATTCCTTTATTAATATATACTTTATTTTTTGGTGTGAAATTAAATGAAGGAAGCCGGTGGATTAGATTGCCAATTATTAATCTCACCTTCCAAACCTCCGACCTTGCGAAACTGGCGCTGTTCATGTATCTCAGCCGATTGCTGAGCAAGAAACAAGAAGTAATAAAAGATTTCAAAAAAGGATTTCTTCCGGTAATCATTCCTGTTGCGATTGTCTGCATGCTGATTGCTCCCGCGAATTTATCAACTGCATTATTAATCGGTGCAACAAGCATGATGTTAATGTTCATCGGTCGTGTGAGTGCAAAACATTTATTGCTCACCATCAGTGTTGCGTTGATTCCAGTTATCATTTTAATCCTTGCAGCAGTCATTCGACACAAAGCAAATGGTGATGTAACAGAAAAACCAAAAACAGAAAATCATTCCAGATTATTGGTGCGTGTTGACACGTGGATTAATCGTGTGGAGAGTTTTATGTACGGCACAAAAGAAAGTAACAGCGATAATGACTATCAGGTTAACCAGGCAAAAATCGCTATAGCAAAAGGTGGATGGATTGGTCTTGGTCCCGGTAATAGTCAGCAAAGAAATTTTTTACCACATCCTTATTCCGATTTCATTTATGCAATCATCATTGAAGAATATGGATTGTTTGGTGGTGCAGTTATCATTTGTATTTATTTATTATTCTTATTCAGAAGCATTAGAATTTATAAACGATGCCCATTTGCATTTGGCGCTTTTCTGGCGCTGGGATTGAGTTTCACGCTGATGATACAAGCGCTTGCAAACATGGCAGTGAACGTGAATTTATTTCCCGTGACAGGCGTAACACTTCCGTTGGTGAGCATGGGCGGAAGTTCATTTTTATTTACGTGTCTGGCGATAGGAATATTATTAAGTGTTGCCAGAAATGTTGAGCAGCTCGAAGGAGATAAAGTAGAAAAAGAATTAGAAGCGGCGGAAGCACTACAGGAAACACAAGTCGAAAGTGAGTAAGAAAATTATTATAGCAGGCGGTGGGACAGGTGGTCATATTTTTCCGGCAATTGCGATAGCCAATGCACTAAAAAAAATTGACCCG
This sequence comes from Puia sp., assembly GCA_035295505.1. GTDB lineage: Bacteria > Bacteroidota > Bacteroidia > Chitinophagales > Chitinophagaceae > Puia. The sequence goes on from DATGIX010000136.1 coordinate 41,278, forward strand.
GTAATTGAAATATTATTTGTCGGCGCGAATGGAAA
>DATGIX010000137.1:0-31427 GCA_035295505.1 Puia sp.
ATACAAAATATTATCTACAGGAAAATTGCTTGTTGTTGCAGAGAATCCATCTCCCGTAATATTATCCTGCCATGAATAACCAATCACAGCATTGATGTTGTGGTCGCCGAATCTTTTATCCCATGTAAAAAATGTTTCTAAGATTTTGCTCGTGTTCTCATAATCGCTTCTGGTTGCCTGGCCGTTTTGTCCAAAGGTTTGAAGGCTATGCCCACCATAACCGGGATCGGGGTTATCATACATCTGATTGTATGTTGAAGTAAAATATTTGGTAAGATAAGTGCCGGTCCGGTATGAATTCTTTTGATAAGATAAATTCAAATCGTATGTAATGCCAAATGGCAATTTCACCTGCGCCGTCAAACTACCAATGAGTAAATTGGTTTTGGTTTGCTGCGTCTCGTTATTGAGCATCGCTACCGGATTGTAGTAGTTCGATTTTTGCAGATTTTCAAAATAACTTCCGTCTGCGTTCTTAATCGGGTTCACCGGCAAATACAAATTAGCCAACTGCAATATTGAATTGCGATAAGGCAAATCATTGGCCGTGCTTAATGAGTTGCTGATGTTCAGGCCGAGCTTAAGTTTGTCTTTGAAAGCATATTGCTCGGCGCTGAGCCTTGCAATGACTCGGTTCAATGATGTGGACTGAATGATACCTTGTTTATCAAAATAGTTCACGCTTGCTATATAACCGCCATGATCACCTGTGTTGCTATATGAAAGATTATGATTGTGTGCAATCGCACTGCTTCGTTCGATCGCATTTTGCCAGTTAGTATTAGCGCCTTTATCATCAGCGGGAGTGAACGCCAGATTATTTTTTGTTACGAATGCACGCAATTCTGTTGCATCCATCACTTTCAATTGACTGGATACTTTTTCACTGCTCAAATAACCGCTGTATGAAAGCACGGGTAAACCTTTTTTCGCTCTTTTAGTGGTGATGATAATGACGCCGTTGGATGCACGATTACCATAAATAGCTGTTGCTGCCGCATCTTTCAAAATGTCGATAGATGCGATATCATCGGGAGCAACCGTTGCGATATCTGTGCCGGGCACACCATCAATTACATAAAACGCACCTTGCGATCCGTTGAGCGTAGAGACTCCTCTTAAAATCACTGCAGCAGTTCTGTTAGGGTCGCCACTCGCTGTGATATTCAAACCTGCAACTTTTCCCTGCAGCAATTGCCCTACATCACTGATGGAGCCTTTGTTCATGTCTTCAGGTTTAACAGAAGCGATAGCACTCGAAAGAGCTCGCTTTGAACTTCTTCCATAACCTATTACTACAGCATCATTCAAGGAACTTTTGCTTTCTGAAAGAGATAAGTTTATAAAAGATTGAGAGCCTACTGCGACTTGTTTAGTTTCATAACCGACATAAGAAAAGACCAGCACATCTTCTTTAGATGCTGTAATGGAAAATTCTCCGTTCTTATCAGTAGCAGTTCCTTTTGAAGTGCCTTTCACAACTACGCTAACACCTGAAAGTGGAAGCCCATCTGCAGTGGTGACCTTTCCTTTAATGTCAACAAAAGAAGGCGGTTGCACAGCAGCATTGCTCTCTTCTTTTTTCCATAGCACAATAGTTTGTGCCACGATAGAATAATTGAGGGGTTGATTTTCGAAACACTTTTTAAGAACAGAGTCGAGCCCTGCGTTTTTCAAACTGATGCTTACCTTCGAAGTTTTTTGCATCAACTCGGTTTTGTACCAAAAAGAATAACCGCTTTGTTTCTCAATTTGCTTTAAAACTTTTTCTAGAGAAACATTCCGCTCGGAAATGGAGATGGTTTGGGAATAACCACCTGCACTTACCTGTAAGCAAAATGCAAACAACAGAAATGCGGTCAATTTCATAACCAAAATAATTTTGGTGATTGGCAGGCTAATGAGCAGCCTGGGCGAAGAAGCTATATAGCGCTTCTTTTTGCCATAAGCAGCCAGATTCATACTTTTGTTTTGTTTTGGGTTAACAAATAAACAGTTCCTGAAATAATTGTTTAATACAAAAAGTTAGCTCAGATATTCGCCGGGGACGGTCGCAACGTTCCCGGTTTTTTCATTCCTTAACTTTACAGACTTCTCTATTTTTTATTTGATGTTACTATAATCTTTCTTCCTTCGATCCTGAAATGCTCATCACTGAGCGAAAGTATTTTCAGCACGTTGGAAGCATTGGTGTTCCTTGTCATTTTCCCTGTAAAATGATCGGTCGGTATTGTTCCTTCATATGTCACTTCCACATCATACCACCTGGCAATTTCCCGCATGATGGATGGGATATCTGCATCATTGAAATTGAAACCGCCATTCTTCCATGCCATCACTTCATCTATATCAATATCATTTTTCAGGTATATATCGCCGTTATTATTGCTAACAACAGACTGTTGCCCGGGTTTCATCAAATTGCTGTTATTGCCTTTGCTGATTTTCACGGATCCTTCCAGCAACGTTGTTTTTACTTCAGGCTCATCACCGTATGCATTCACATTAAAATGTGTGCCGAGCACTTCCACCTGTGCGCCGTTTGCATGTACAATAAAAGGCTTTTCTTTATTTTTTGCTACTTCGAAATATGCTTCGCCTGTTACTTCTACCTGTCGTTGATTTTCAATAAAAGAAGTCGGGAAACGTATGCTGGATGCAGCATTCAGCCAAACCTGCGTTCCGTCTGAAAGCGTTACCTGATATTGCCCGCCTTTCGGTGTGGAAAGAGTATTGTAAACAATTTTCGCTTCACTGCTTTTCTCATTGTTGTAAGACAGTTCACCTGTTTTAACTTTCAATATATCAGCATTTCCCTGTTGGCCCAACTTTCCGTTTCCTGCACTGTCCAGATCAATTGTGCTGCCATCCGCCAAAGTGAGAACGGCTTTATTGCCACCCGGTGAAAGATCAGCCTTTGTTTGTTCTTTAATCGTGCCGGCAGCTATTATGGTTCCTTTTTTATTACTGTTGAAAAGGTATAAATAAGAACCGCCAACAATTAAAATAACAGACGCAGCAGCCAACCAGAAATATCTTTTTATACTGCGAAGCTTTCCTGTTGGTTGCTTTTTTTGTAGCATGGCTTCTTTCAGCCTTTTCAATAACAGCGCTTCCTCATCATCTTTGTTGCCCAGTTCCGCTTCATTCCAAATCGGCGTTGATTGAAAGCTTTCATAGTACCTTTTAAGGAGCATATCCTCTTCCGGAGTCGATGCCCCATTCAGGAATTTATCTATGATATGTAGAAATTCAGTTTTATTCACGACAGTAGGTTTGTAACAATATGTGCAAAAAACAGTGCCTATCCCCTAAAAGGATTTGAACTTTTTTTTTAAGAAAATCAGAAAAGGAAAAAACTGGCGAACCTGTTCAGTGAAGTGCGGAGTTTTCTTAATGCAATGGTGAGATGGTTTTCTACCGTCTTGGTGGAGATATGCAACAACTGAGCGATTTCTTTGTGAGAAAGCTGTTCTTCTCTGCTGAGCTTGTAAATAGTGCGGCATTTTTCAGGAAGCCGGCTTACCGTATCATCAACAATTTTGGCAATTTCTTTTTGCTGGAACATTATTTCGGGAGATGTATCCGCAATCCGTTCTTCCACATCCTCAAAAAAATGGCTTTCCGTTGGATGATTTCTGATATACCGAAAGACCTGATAACGGGCGGCACTGTATAAGTATGCTTCGAGCGATTCCTTAATATTGATGGATGTGCGCTTGGCCCACAATTGAAGAAAAATATCCTGAACAATATCTTCGCATGCTGTTTTATTGTGCAGAATATTGTAGGATGCCATGAACAATTTATGCCATAAGGATTTATAAATTTCTTCCAGTGCCAACTCATCGCCTGCGGCGAGCCGCTCAAGAATCATACGCTCATCATATTTTCCTTGTTCAGGCATAAGCAATCGTTTCTGAAAAAATAAAGTTGAGCTAAAGCAGTTTTGCAATTTTTGTTTTAGCTCCCACAACAAATTTGCTCAAAAAAAAGAGCATGTGCCTAACTAAGTTATAAACTTTATTCTTATGAAAAATATTTACGATGAATTTATTTACGAAACCGTTTTCGGGTCACGGGATAATTTAAGAGATTGAAAAAATCAGGAAAGGGATTTGTATTTGCGAAAGTTCAACAGCAAAAACAAATTGAAAAATCACAATCCATGCGCAGTTCAGTTGAAGGACTTATCTAAAGCATTGCTCATGCTCCATTACAGCGTTCATGCATAACCGTAAATAACTAAATATCGCGATCGTCAGTTATTTGCACAGATCAGCTTTCAATGCATGATCGCCCGAATCGACAGTTTTCATCATAACGTATTTAACAAAAAGTTTCCATTCTTAATCAACTAAGTATGTCAAATGATTATATTCATAAAACAAAATTGACGTTATCAAGCAATCAACCTGTTGCAAGAACTTACGCAAGATGGCATGCACATTTTTTTTGTGCTGCATATTCACACCGGGTTTAATAATATCCGGCCATTCTCTATTTGCACAAAAGAGTGCATTGGTTGATGATGCCGGGCACACGATCAACAAAAGGTTTATTTCAATTGAAGACGGCCTTGCATCGCACGAAGTATTTTGCGGGCTGCAGGATAAAGCAGGTTTTTTGTGGTTAGGCACCCGCAATGGGCTCAACCGTTATGATGGAAAAAATTGTTTGCTTTTTACGCATCGGCAAAATAATCTGCGGGATAATAAAGTAGTGCAATTGGCAAAAGATGATGCTGACAATATTTTAATTGAATATGGCAGCAATGGTTTTCAACTGACTACAAATGACAAAGTTGACGTAATGAATACTGTTACACAGGAAGTGAAAACGCTCAGCGCTGCTTTTCCAAATATGCCATTTAAAGAGCAGGATGTCTATTGGATATCGAACGACGGAACAGATGAAATCAATTTTCTTACTGCATCTCCTTTCAGGCTTTGGAAATATTCATCTAAAAATGGATTTACGCTTCGCTATGAAATCAAAGATTGGAAAAATCAAAATGTTGAGCCATTTGTTGATTATCGCAGCACAGGTCCGTTTTGCATGTTCGCCAAGGGAAAAGCGCTTCTGAAAATATTCAACCAATCTACACAATATCTCGTATCGAAGGATACGGTGGTCTCATTTATTCAAAAAGATGCATTGAGATCGCTGCCTGTTGGGTTCACGAATCAGCAAGATCTTTTAATCACTTATACCACCGCAGGAAAATCAAATGCATTTGATATAGGAATAATTGCGCATAATGGTAGCCGTAAGTTCCCTGCTGACACAAAACAATTTAACACAGACAGTATAAAAGGAAGATACTGGTACCAGGCTGTAAGTTCAGTGGATGGAACAGTGTGTATCTTTTATATCGGAACGGACCCAATTTACCTGTGGAATGAAAATGCTTTTTTAAAAATCATTTCTAAACCAGAAATGAAAGATTTTGAAAACCTATTTATCTATCAGCTTTTCCCCGATAATTTTGGAAATCTTTGGCTTTGCACTTCGCATGGGCTGTTACAGTTGAAGATTGAAGAAAATCGTTTCAAACAATACTTTACAAACAAACAACAAAACGTTCAGCCAACAGTCAGGCACGTGGCATATTTGCTGATGAGAATGGAAATGTAGTCGCCAATATATGGAAGCACACTTTCACGCAACGCCGGATTTCTTATCATTATTTATATTTCAGGAGCCTTATTAATATTAGCAGGAGCATGCATTGTTTTTAAAAAAAATGTCAACCAGGTTTCTCTTATGTTGGGGGTCATGCTATTGGCAATATTTTGCTTTTATTTTATCCCTTATCAATTGATAGATGCAAAAAGTTATGTTCATTTTGGTGATTGGGAAAATGCAGCAAAAGAGCTGGCGCTATCTGCTGGCGCATTTGTCATTGCCGACTGCTATTCGGAAAACATGATAAACCTTCGCAAAAATTTCTTTGAAAGATTAATACCGTATGGAGCCATTTTATATGCCATCACGATCATTAGTTTTAGCATCGATCATTTCCTATACGCAAAAGAAGCAGCAGATTATGTCCCTTCATGGATACCCGCCCATCTATTCTGGATTTACTTCTGCGGCGCTGCTTTATTGGCTTCTGGCATAGCGATTATTTTAAAAATCAAGACAAGACTTGCTACAACTTTATTAGGTTCTATGATTTTGATTTGGTTTTTCATTCTTCACATTCCATATGTCATTGCCGCTTCCTCTGCAGCAGAAAAAGCAGGTGAAACAGCAAGTGCTTGTTTGGCGCTTGCTTACAGTGCAATTGCATTTGTGATGCTAAAGTCAGCTTCATGTCCTCTAAGTTTTAGTAACACAGCAATACATCTCTTGCAATTATTTCAATAATAATCATTGAATTTTTTTATTAAAGTATTTTGCTTTCCCTAATCATGCTTTACATCTTTTGCAACCTGAAATACATGCAGGATATGAGGAAACAGCGCATCGATTGATTCTTCTGCACCACGTGTTGAGCCCGGCAGCGTGATCAATAAAGTTTTTTTGATGAAGCCTGAAACACCACGTGACAGCATCGCATAAGGCATGCGCTGCTGCCCATAATTTCTCGCAGCTTCCACAATGCCCGGTATTTCCCGATCAAGCAAAGGTTTTATTGCATCAGGAGTTACATCCCGCGAAGACAATCCTGTTCCTCCCGTAAAAAGAACCAATTGAAAATTTTCTTCGCTCAATTGCGTTGCTTTTTTCTGTATCTCAGAAAATTCATCTGCAATAATTTCATAGACAGAAACTTTCAAATTCAGTTTTTCCAGTTTTGAAATAATCGCTTTCCCGGATATGTCTTCAGCCTTTCCATTTGCAATACTATCAGAACAAACGATCACAGCACATTTTAAATCACCAGTCAATTGTTTATTAAAATCGGCTTTCCCCCCTTTTTTGCTTTGCAATTTGATAGAAGCAATTTCAACTTCTTTATCAATCGGCTTCAGCATATCATATATCGTCAGTGCGGTAATAGATGCACCATGCATCGCCTCCACCTCCACTCCTGTTTTATAAATGGTCGCAACTTCTACAGAAATAATGATGTGCAACGAATCAATTTTATAAGTAATGGCTGCATGTTCAATCGGTAACGGGTGGCAATCAGGAATCACATCGCTCGTTTTTTTAATAGCTAATAATCCTGCTGCTCTGGAAAATTCGAACACATCTCCTTTTGGCACCTGCTTGTTTGTGATGGCATCAATTGTTTCTTGTCGTGAAACAACAACGGTTGCCTTTGCAATCGCCTGCCTCAATGAATTTGATTTATGTGTGATGTTTACCATGCTAATGATTGGTTTTCCATTGATGAGTTTCGTCTTCAAATAATTCTTTGCCCCAAACCGGCAATTCTTTTTTGATCCGCTCCACAATTTCAGCACATGCTTCCACCGAAGCTTTGCGGTGCGCCGAGGATGCAAACACAAACAGGCTGATTTCGCCGGCTGCGACTTTCCCCAGGCTGTGATGCACATGCATGCAGGTCAGATCATATTTTGCAAATATGGATTCGCGTATTTCATGCATCAACTGCAAAGCCATTTCTTCGTAGGCTGTGTACTCAATGGCGCAAACTTTCTTTCCTTCAATCACGTCCGCACGAACCTGCCCGAGAAAGATACTATGTGCGCCGATATCTTTTTTCTCATGATGCTTCTGAATGCTGTCAGCAATAAAAGACGCGGAGATAGGTCCTCCCACAAAAATATTTTTGATCTTCCTGTCCCTCATGCTTGCTGAAATTTTTTCCATTCAATAATTCCGTCTTTCAATGAATATACCTTCCTGGAATTTTTATAAATAGAAGCTAATGTTTTTGCCGCCTGAAAACTTCTTGAGCCCGATTGGCAAAAAACAACAACGGTTTCTTTTTGTATTGATGAAAGATTTTCCGCTAATTGCCCCAATGGAATTTGCAGATGAAAAAATTCATTGATAAAAGGTTGTTCATCTTTTTCACGAACATCAATTAAATCTGCATTACCATCATGAATGAATTGCTCAAACGCTTCCGCATCAATTTCCATTTCGCTGTCGCTTATTCCGCAAAGCCATTCGTAATCACTGCTCTCAAATGCTTCAATATCTGCTGGGATTAAGAAACGGGATTCCTCAGTAGCAGTTAATGCCAAAGAATATGTTTGATTGGAAAGACTGTTATAGATCATCAGTACATTAATAAGCGGTTTGCCAATCCCACTTATTAGCTTGATCGTTTCATTAGCCATCATCGTTCCGATAATACCTGTCAAAACTCCCATCACTCCTGATTCTTCGCAGTTCAAAACTTCGCCGGCCTTGGGAGCATATGGAAATAGATCACGATAGTTGACAGAATTATCTTCTGTATTTTTCTTATAGTTAAATATCGCAACCTGGCCTTCAAACTGTGAAACAGCACCATGGATTAATGGCTTATCGAGCAGCACGCATGCATCATTGATCATGTATCGGGTGGCAAAATTATCCGTGCCGTCAATCACATAATCAAAACCTTTCATGATGTTGATAGCATTTTTTGCAGACAATCTGATGTTAAATGATTCAATCCTGATTGTGGGATTTAATTGTTTCAGATAGAAAGATGCTCTTTCTGCTTTTGGTTGGCCAATATCATTTGTCGAAAATAAAATCTGACGATGCAAATTATTTAATGACACAATATCATCATCAACAATACCAATCGTTCCAACTCCTGCACCGGCAAGATATTGAAGTGCAGGACAACCCAATCCACCAGCACCGATCACCAGCACTTTCGACTGCAACAGTTTTTGCTGGCCGCTTTCGCCAAATTCTTTTAATATAATCTGGCGCTGATATCTTTCATATAAATTTTGCTCTTTCATTTTTTATCCGCCGGAAAAAGGTGGAAGCATAGCAATCTCGCTGTCATTGTTCAGTTTGATGTTATCAGAAATCATTTTTCGATCAACCGCAATCTTATATTTTGCATGCTCAAGCAAAGGATATTTTGTATGCAATGCTTTTTGCAGTTCATAAATGTCTTCAACATCATTAACAGTTATTCTTTCACTGCCAAGCATTTCTTTTAATTGACCAAATACAATAATATCCATATTAATTCCAGGTTCATTTGACTCTTTCAACAATTATTTTTTCCAACCCTTTCACATATCTTCTGCCGGTTGCATAATCTTTTGAAGATAACAGCACGATCCTGTCTGGCATTGATTCTCCCGCAGTTCCATCTTCTTCGGTCACGATGATAATGCCATTTCCAACTTCGGTATTAAAAATTTCATTCCATGAAAACGCTACTTTGTAACCATCATTTGCAATGCACGTGAAATAAAATTCACTCAGCAGTTTTGGGTTTGCTTCATCAATGCCGGCTTTCTTGAGAAGATCTGTAAGCAAAATCCCTTTGAGGTTTTTAATGGCTCTTTTTCTTTCATGCAAATGGTTGTAGATAACAAAGCTGTCAAGCGATACAACCTGAAAATCTTTTGCATCTTTCAGCGAGAACGTAATGGGATGATTTACCCGCCCGCTAATAGTAAATTGATTGCTCACAGATTTTGCTTCCTGCGAATCACTTACCGAGCTAATCAGCAAACAAAGAATCACCAATATATTTTTCATATTCCATTTATGTATGTGTGAATAATAATTTATATGAAGCTAATAAAAGCACTGATGCCAATACATATTTTAAAATCGTTTGCTTAAATTTCAATGCACCAAAATATGCACCGCACAAACCTCCTGCAAATGCTATAGCAACATACGCCATCATATCAGGGCTGAAACTGATGCCTTTTTTTAGTTGCCCTGCAAGACCAGAAATCGAGTTCACAAAAATAAACAATGCACTGATCGCGGCAGTCTGCTTTTGGTTTGTCCACTTCAATAATAATAAAACGGGCGATAAAATAATTCCACCACCAATGCCGATCAATCCTGAAAGAAAACCGATCACAGCACCGATGATGATTGATAAAAAAACATTTGCCTTCTTCAGCTTAGCATCGGGAACATTCGGAAAAAACAAAAACCTGAAAACGGCAAAAAGCAATAGTATGCCCAATATTTTTTTATAAACAAATCCATCAATAGTCATTCGCCCTCCCAAAAAAGCCATCGGAACGGAAGCAATCGCCAATGGAAAAAATATTTTCCATTTGAAATGGCTGCCGCGATAGAATTGAATGAATGAAGTGAGCGACACAAAAAGATTCAGCAATAATGCGGTTGGCTTCATCACATCCGGCGCAATGCTGAAAATAGCCATCAATGCAAGATAGCCGCTTGCCCCGCCATGCCCCACAGAAGCATAGAGAAAAGCAATCAGAAACAATAAAAGATAAAATATATAAATGCTATCCATATTATTCTATTATTCAGGCAACAAATGAATTTCAACAAACTCGCCTTCTTTGCATGCAGTAATTTCTTCATCAATTTGAATCAGGCAATTTGCTTTTGCGAATGAAGTTAAGCGAAATGATTCCTGCCCATCTAAAACCATCGCCATCTTCCCATCATAAAAGCCTTTCAGGAAATGCGTAAGCCCAATAGGCTTTTTAAAAGATTTAGCAAGAGGCACTTTCAATATTTTTGATTCACAATGATTATTTGTCATTATGCTCAATGCAATTAATGCATATTCATAAAAAGCAGTAAGCCCTGAAGCAGGATTGCCCGGTAACCCAAAAACATATTTGTTTTCCTTCTTCCCAAAATACAAAGGCTTTGCGGGCTTTTGTTTCACCCTGTGAAAAAGTTTTTCAACATCATTATTGATAGTTGCCTGCAGCACAAAATCAAAGTCGCCAACGCTGATGCCACCCGTCAGGAAAATTAAATCATGTTGCAGCAAAGCATGCCTGAGCACTTCAGTAAGTTCTTTCAACGTGTCTTTTGAATATAGCAATTCAACATGATGAATACCTTGCTGCCGCAGTGCAGCTATTAACGAATAAGAGTTTGCTTCGTACACTTGCCCATATTGCAGCGGATTTCCGGGCTTTTGCAATTCATCACCTGTAACAATAATGCACACAGATGGTTTAGGATAAACAATCACTTCAGCGATTCCAATACTTGCTAAAAGACCGATAGCAGCCGGTGACAATAAACTATTTTTAGCAAGTGCAAGAGAACCGCTTTTTAATTCTGCGCCAACCAATCTAACATTCATTCCTTCCTGCAGGTTTTCATCTTCAACGATCAATACTCCGTTTTCAGTTTTTGTTTTTTCCTGCATCACGACCGTGTCAGCGCCATCAGGAACAACTGCACCTGTGAAAATCCGGATTGCATGTTCTGGATGAAATGAAATATTGCTATTACTTCCTGCAGATGCAACTCCTTCAATCTTTAATTCTTTATTTTGCTTCCACGACCGAAATGAAAAAGCATATCCATCCATCGATGATTGAGGAAATGATGGGATATTGATGGGAGAAAAAATATCTTCAGCCAGCACAAGCCCCGCTGCGTTTTGCAATGGCAATATTACAAGACGCAATGATGTTGTATTTTGACGAATAATTTTTTTAGCTTCTGTTACTGAAATCAAAATTTGAAATTATAATCTGATAATAAAATTCAACCACCAATAGTGATCATGCTTCTGTTATCAATATCTGCGGCATGAATATGTTCAAAATCTTTGGTGAACTGGCCGCCTAATTCTTTTTCTTTTTTCCCGATGCTGTTAAGTATTAGTGGCAAAACATCTTCGCCTTTGCGAAACGCAGTGAGCAAATCAGTTTCTTCCTTCGAAAAAAGACAGTTTTTTATTTTGCCATCAGCAGTTAACCTGATGCGGTTGCAGCCGCTGCAAAACGGAGAGCTCATGGTGCTGATGATTGCAAAACTGCCGGCATGACCTAAAATCTTGAATGCTTTTGCAGTGTCATGCTGATCATTTTCTACGCTTTCTATCTCATATTTCTCTTTTATGACTTTTAAGATTTCATCCATCGTAAAGACTTTATTGCTTGCCCAATGGTTTCCACTGAAAGGCATGAATTCAATAAACCGTACATGAACCGGAAAATGTTTTGTCCATTCTACAAAATCAATGATCTCATGATCATTTAATCCTTTCATGACAACCGCATTCACCTTCACTAGAAAACCAAGCTTCATCATCAGATCAATATTCGATTTCACCTGCTTAAATTGATTTCTCCTTGTGAGCAATAGAAATTTATCTTCCTGCAATGTGTCAAGACTGATATTCAGCGACTTTATTTTTGCTTCCTGCAACACATCAACAAACTCGTGCAATCTGGTAGCATTTGTAGTAAGCGTTAGCGACACGGGAAGTTTTGATAAGGCAAGAATAATTTCTTTTGCATCTTTCCTGACCAAAGTTTCTCCTCCCGTCAACCTGATTTTATTGATGCCATTTGCAACAAAAATTTTCGCGAGCGCTTCTATTTCTTCAGGTTGCATCAAACGGTTGGGCGGAGTGAAATCATAATCCTGTTCGGGCATGCAATAAAAGCAACGAAGATTGCAATTATCAGTCAGTGAAATGCGCAGATAAGTATGAACACGATTAAATGTATCAACAATCATTCGGAGAAACTTCTTTTTTTAATCATGGAAATAGGATTAAAGTTACTTCATCAGCGCCTGATATTCTTCACTCGTATCAATATCAATATTTCCCAAAGGAAACGAGATGGTTGCCGTTACTGATTTGTGCTGCATGATAATTTTTTTTGCGCCTGTATCCCCTTTTAATTCCATCAGGTCAGGAAATAATGTTTTATCAAAAAGAACGGGAATGCCCATAGTGTTTTCATATTCACAGGCAACAATATTTTTTTGAGATTGATTTTTTTCAGCAATCAGATCATTTAATAATTGAGTGGTGATAAAAGGCTGATCACAGACTGAAAGTATTGCACCATCAGACGCAGGATTTATTATCTGTAGTTTTTTCAACCCGGCTCTGATGGATGATGCGATTCCTTCATTCCATTCCTCATTAATAAATACATGAACCTTTTCATTCATTTCAATTTGGGGAGATATTAATTCATGGTGAGCGCCCAGCACAACGATTGTTTTATTGGCAACCGATTCGCTTGCTATGGAAATAATATGCTGAATTAATTTCCTGCCTTTATAATTCAACAATTGCTTTGGCTTTCCAAATCGCGTTGACGAGCCAGCAGCAAGTATGATTATTGAGTAGTTCAATGATGAATTAATAATTGGGGAAATATTTCTTAATCTTTGATACTTATCTTTTCAATGAATGTTTCGGAGCGAGAATGTATAACATCAATATTGTCGCGAAGCATTTTTCCATCTTTTCCAGCTAAAACTTTTTTTATTTCTGCCAAAATGGATAACGCAATTTCCTCCGGTGTTTCAGCACCGATATTAAGTCCAGACGGCCCATAAATATTCGCAAGCTGTTTATCTGTCAAATCAATTCCTCCTTCCTTCAATTCACTGATCATCTTATCAAGTTTTTTCTTTGGCCCAAGCGACCCTATATATGGAATATCTTTTTTGATCAATTCTTTGAGCACTGCAAGGTCATGATTATAATTGTGCGTCATCAGAACAAAAACAGTTTGTTCATCTATAATAATTTCTTTCAACAATTCATCAGGCTTCAAAACCAAAACCTGACAAGCCTTCGCGAATCGCTCTTTTTTTAAGTTGGAAGAACGGCCGCCTACAACAGTCGTTTCCCACCCCAGAACATCTGCCATTTGGGCTAATGGAACAACATCATTGCCTGCACCAATAATTATTAGTGACACGACTGGCTTTATAAATTCTATGAATGCAGTGATATCTTTCTTTTCCGAAATATAATTTTTGAACGCTGAAGTTTTATTCACCAATACAGATTTTATGTCCCTCAATAATTGTTCGTCTGGACTATTTGCTTTCTCGCCTTTGTATATAATTTTCTCTTCATTGAATACAAAACATGTGCCTTGCTGTACTTCTCTTCTATTCTGCAATGAATACAATGTTACCAAAATTGAATTTTGCCTTTTTGACGAAACAGATCTTAATAAAGCAATCGGGTTATTTTCGTGATCAGGATTGACAGGTTCAATCAACACCTGAATGATTCCACTACACCCCAGTCCAACGCCAAGTTTCGCGTCATCTTCATCAGTTGTATCGTAAGTGACAAGCATTGATTTTTGCTGATTCAAAACAAACAATGCTTTTCTTAATGCATCTCCTTCGAGGCAGCCCCCGCTAATGGCTCCTGTCAGATCACCATCTTCAGTAATAAGCATGCGTGCTCCGGGTCTGCGATAAGATGAGCCTTCAACATGCACAACTGTTGCAAGAGCAGTCTGCTTTCCTTGCTTCATCGCTTTATCAAAAGCATGGATGATGTTTTTGATCTCTTTCATTATTTATAAGAAAAGAAATAGTAATTTGATAATATCTCACGGCTATGAAGGTGCACAGAAAACCTATACCCATTCAAATCCCTCGTTCTTTATTGGCAAGCTTCTCGGTCGCGAGCCCGCTGCAGCGAGCGCATTACACAATGCCGGCGCAACAGTAGGCAATCCGATTTCTCCTATTCCGCCCGGAGCTTCGTTGCTCGCAACAGAATATATTTCCACTGGCGGCATTTCGTTCATGCGCACTATTTTATAGGTGAAATAGCCATCCTGTTCAATTCGGCTATCCTTCACCGTTATTTCGCTCATCAGTGCCTGGCTCAACGCAAACACGCAGCCGCCTTCCATCTGGTTCATCATACCGTCGGGGTTAACAACAATGCCGCAATCAACGGCTCCTACAATTTTCACAATCTTGAATCTTTTTGGTGCAAGCATTTCAATTTCGATTGCATGCGCTGCATAAGCGCTCGCAAATGTGAAATGATGTGCCGCCACACCAATGAAATGATTTTTTTCCCGAGGGTTATTGTAACCAATTTTTTCGGCAGCAAGTTTTAATACATTAGCTATGCGTTGCGGATCTTGTTTAAAGTTTTTTTCTTTATCGTCACGCGCAGGCCTCCCTTCCAGCAATGACAAACGATATTGCAAAGGATCCTTCTTTTGTTTAACGGCAACTTCATCAATAAAACATTCCACCGGAAAAACATTCACGCACACATCCACTGCACGAAGCCAGCCACGATTAATATTCATTTCAACAGGTGTATAACCGGAATACATATTCGGCACATCATACCACAAATTAAATGATGCACCGCCCTCCATCTCAGGTGAATTCTTTGTATCCATTCCTTCAGTCATGGTGGAAACAGGCGTTCCAAGCACATGATGTTGCCATGTAGTCAGTTTACCGTCATTGCTCCAGCTCGCTTTCATACGGTGATAGTTCGCGGGCCGATACACGTCATTGCGAACATCATCCGTTCTATCCCAAATCACTTTCACAGGCTTGTCAATTTGTTTTGCAATTCTTGCTGCTTCCAGAATATAATCATGATGAAGCCTTCTTCCGAAGGCGCCACCCATCAAAGTGAGGTTTATTTTCACCTGTTCTTTTTTCAAGCCCAGATCGGCAGATACAGTCTCTGCAGCCCAGTCCGGCATTTGCGATCCACCCCAGAATTCGCAGGAATCCTTTTTCACTTGCGCAACAATATTAATCGGCTCCATCGGTGCATGCGCCAGAAATGCTTCCGCATAAGCAGACTCGATTGAATTGTTTGATGAAGCATGCGCACTTGATACATTCCCTTTTTTGAAAACTTCTATCGCAGGTTTCTGTTTTGATTTTTCTTCAAAAGTTTTGAAAAGCTGAACTGTTGATTCTTTGTTTTTCTCTCCTTCATCCCATTCCACTTTTAATAATTTCCGCGACTGCATGGCAGCCCATGTGTTCGATGCGATCACTGCAACGCCTGCGTGAATGTGCATCGGTTTGTCCGATCCTTCAAAGGAAATAGTTTTGATAAATCCTTTGACTTGTTTGCATGCGCTGTCATCAATTGTTTTTATTTTTCCATGAAGCACGGGACAGCGAAGCACACTCGAATATACCATGTCAGGGATTTTTACATCAATCCCATATTTTGCTTTTCCTGCAAGAATATCTTTCAGGTTTGATTTTTGTTTTGTTTTGCCAATAAGCGTAAAATCTTTTGGCGACTTCAGCACTACATCTTTAGGCACAGGCAACAATGCAGCATCTCCGACCAGATCGCTGAAATTAAATTGTGATGAGTTTACCGTGCTGCTAACCGTGCCATTTTTTACGACACATTTTGAGGCATCGATATTCCATTTTTTGGCTGCCGCCGAAATCAACATAGCTTTCGCAACTGCCCCGGCTTTGCGCAGGTTCTGATAATCGCTGATCACGCTTTGGCTTCCGCCCGTATCGTGATCTCCTTTTTTCAGTGTGCCAAATGCAGCAATTTCCACATGAATATCTTTCCAGTCAGCATCTAATTCTTCTGCCACAATCATCGGCAGTGACGTGTTCACGCCCTGCCCCATTTCCTGACGACCGACAAACACCGTAATCTTTCCATCCGGATCTATTTTCAGATAGGCATCGGGTTGAAGAGCTTTTTGATTGGCATTTTTGGATGCAGGGTTTTTACATGAAAATACAAACCCGATCATCAGGCTGCTGCCTGCAATTGATGTCAGCTTAATAAATTCACGGCGATGTATATGCGCTTTCATAATAATGTTTGAAGATTAAGATTTGGATGTTTCTTCAATGACTGAATGAATTGCCTCTTTAATTCTTTGATATGTCCCGCAGCGGCAAATATTTCCTGCCATCATTTCATTGATTTGTTCTTCAGTTGGCTTGGGGTACATTTTTACTAATCCTACTACATTCATCATTTGCCCTGCCTGGCAATAGCCACATTGTGGCACATTTATTTTTTCCCAGGCTTTTTGAACCGGATGAGATCCGTCTTCGCTCAAACCTTCAATGGTCGTGATCTTCAATCCCACGCATGACTGAACCTGCAGTTGACAGGAACGGCCTGCACGATCGTTTATCAAAACTGTGCATGCGCCACAACTACTGACACCGCAGCCAAATTTTGTTCCCGTCAGATCAAGCAAATCGCGGAGCACCCATAACAAAGGCATTGTCGGATCTGCATCAACCATATAATTTTTTGAATTGATCTCAAGTGAATAGGAAGGCATAAAAAAAATTTATGGCATTAAGTTACGCAAATTGAAAGTTTTACCGCGAAGAAATTATGATAAAGGATGTTTTAAGAATTTATCAAGCTAACGGGAGCTCAACATAAAAAACCGAGCCCTCGCCTTCCGTACTTTCAAACCACAGTTTTCCTTGATGTTCTTCCACAATTTTTTTTGATATAGACAGGCCGAGCCCATAAGATTTTTCCCCATCGGTGCCAGGCCTGATTGCCTCTTCTGATAAATCGAAAATTTTATCTTTTAATTTTTCAGGTATACCTATTCCATTATCGGTAATCGAAAGCAAAGCTTTGTCACCAGTCTTGCTAAGCCTGATATCAATCAAAGATTTTGCCGGGCTGAATTTGATGGCGTTGTTGATGACATTGCTCATTACACGCCAGATTTTTTGGCGATTGATCATCATCTCAAAATGCTCCGCCTGCAATTTTAATTTTTGCTTTTTTTCATCTGCTTTTGCCTGCAGCAACTGAACGCAGCTTTCCAATAAATTTCCTACCTCTATCAGCTCTTTGGTTTTTTTTAATTGTTCTTTTCGCTCTTCCAGCAAATCTCTGATGAGCGACATTGAATCATTGCATGATGCCTGTATGGCCGCAAACATCTCTCTTTGTGATTCCAGTTTTTCTTTTTGCAACAGCGCATGCATAATATTCTGGATAGCGCTGATCGGATTTTTTAAGTCATGCGCCACTATTCGCATAATCCGTGTGTTCTCCGCATGGCTCTGCTCAAGGGAATTAAAAGCTTTTTCAAGTTCCTTGTTTTTTTGCTGCACCTGAAGATTGAGCTTTTTTGCACGCCTCAGATTGTACCAGATAAGAACGGCTATAGATGCAGCCATTATGAAAACGAGAATGGAAATGGCGAGATATAAATTTTTAAGTTTGCCTTCTTTTTGCAGCACTTCATTTGAATATTTCAGCTCCAGGTTTTCAAATGTTTTTCCAACATCCTCAGTCGCAAATTTTTTATCCCGCAGATCAACAGAATCTTTCAAATCATCGTACCTCTTCTGAAAAATAAAAGCTGAATCTATTTGATTGTTCGAAACAAAATATTTTGTTTTCAGGTTCAGCCATTTCATAAATTGGGTTTCATCGCTGAGCGTGTCAAGTGAATGTTTAAGCTTCACTAATGTTTCTTTCAAAAGCTTTTTGTTGCCCTGGTTCAGATAAAGTTCTGCCAGCCTTGCCAGCGTAGATTGAGCATAAGGCAAATCTGCAGCTATTGAGCCCTCTATGCTTTTTTTATACAGATCTTCTGCTTCAGCAAATCTTCCTTTGCGCGAAAGCACTTCGGCCTGATCACCATAAATAACCGCTTTTGCATAAGTTGAATTAGCATGCCTGTCTGGGAATCCCGGCTCATTTTCTTCGATAACCTTTATGGCTTCATTCTGAAAATGCCATGCACTGTCAAGCATGCCCGCCTTCAGATAGCTGAGAGCTGCATTGTTAAAACTTGCTTCAAGATCCATCACGTTGCGGTAGTCGCCCTGCTTGCATGAATTTTGAAAATCATTGTGCTGCTTCAAAAAATAAGATGCTGCCAACTGATATTTTTCCTGAGCAAACATCAGCAATGCTATGTTGCCGTCATATTTTGCAATGTTGCATTTATCTTTCGCATAGTTCAGCACAATCTGTTGCGCAGAAAGATAATATCGAAGCGCTTCATCATATCTTTTCAAATGCCTGAAGCAATCACCTTTCGCATAAAGCGCCCATGAATAGCGCTTTGCCATCACTTCATCATTCATTTTGCCTTCAGACAGGGCAATCATACTGTCTGCATATGACATTGCTTTATAATAATCATGTTTGGCAAAAGAAATCTGATCGCATTTGATACTATCGTAAGAAAAAATATCTCCCACGCCCGGGTTTGGGAATGCATAAAAAACCGAATCCAGATAGGCAAGCGCTTCATCTTTTTTTGCGTATTGAATGGTATCTACTTTTTTTAAAACAGGCACAAAATATTCAGGATGGCTGTCATTGTTATGTTGACTTGAACAAGCGAAAGAGAACAAGGCAATGACCGATATGAGCATTGCGCTCACAAAGTTAATTTGAGGAAAAAGTTTATTTACAGGATGAATAAGCATTTTATAAGCTTGTCTAAATTAAACATTTTAGCATCGTGGCATGTCAGATATATTCTGTGGCAACGTTTTGATTAGCTTACAGGAAGTTCAACATAAAAAACAGAACCTTCGCTTTCTTTGCTTTCAAACCATAGTTTACCGTTATACTCTTCAACAATTTTTTTTGAGATAGATAATCCCAGCCCATACGATTTCTCTCCTTCAGTGCCCGGCCTTACGGCTTCATCTGACATTTCGAATATTTTTGTTTTGAGATTTTCAGGTATGCCAATCCCTCGATCACTGACGGATAATAATATTTTGTCAGTATTTTTTTCAAGCTTGATATCAATAACAGATCTGATCGGGCTGAACTTAATCGCATTGCTTATTAAATTGCTCATCACGCGCCATATCTTCTGGCGGCTGATAATCATTTCCACATGATCTGCCCGAAAGTTTAATTTTTGTTTTTTCTCATCGGCTTTTGACTGCAGTAATTGAACACAGTTTTGAAGCAGTTCACTTATTTCTACATGCTCTTTTTCTTTTCTCTGATCTTTTTTTTCTTCCAACAAATCTTTTATCAGCGACATTGAATCATTACAGCAAGATTGAATGGCAATGAACATCTCCCTTTGCGATTCTAATTTTTCTTTTTGCAACAATGAATGCACCACGTTTTGTATCGCGCTCATCGGATTTTTTAAATCATGCGCCACGATGCGCATAATGCGGGTGTTTTCTGCATGGCTTTGTTCCAATGAGCTAAACGCCTTTTGAAGATCAATGCCTTTTTGCTGAATCCGCAAATTCAGCTTCGTCATTTTTTTGAAATTGAACCATACAATCGTTGCAATTGAAATAGCCATCATAAAAACAAGCAGTGAAATAATGAGATATAAATTCTTCAGGCTCGCTTCTTTTTCCAGGCTTTCATGAAAATATTTGAGCTCCAGGTTTTCATATTCATTTCTGATGTCAAGAGCCCCAAACCCCTTGTTCTTTGTATCAATGGAATCGTTGACCTTGTTGTATTGCATTTGAAAATAAAAAGCCGAATCGTGATTTTTTGCATTTGCAAAATAAGTTGCTTTAAGATTGAGCCATTTCGCCAGCAATGGATCGTCAGGCAATGTGTCCAGCGATCTTTTTATTTCAGCCAATACGGTATTGAATTTTTTTATTTCATTATTTTTTAAATAAAATTTCGAAAGGCTCAGTTTTTCGTATTCCGAAAAAGCAAAATCTAAAACCTTTGTTCCTTCTATGCTTTTCTTATATAGCTCTTCTGCTTTTTCACCGATTCCTTTTTGGCTCATGACATCTGCCTGAAAACTATACACAACAGACCTTGCATAATCCAGGTAAGCAGCCCGCTCGGGAAATTTTTTCTCCTGATCATCTAATATCTTTAAAGTCTCGATGGCATAAAACCATGCACTATCCATCATCCCGGCCATCAAATAACTAACGGAGGCATCAGCATAGCTGAGCCTGAAATCGTCTACAAAATCATTGTTGTTGCAATTGTTCCTTATAAATTCGTGCTGCTTTAAAAAATGGGAAGCTGCCAATTGAAATTTTCCCTGGGCATAAAACAAATAACCTACACCAGCTTCAAATTTTTCCAGGTCGCATTGATGTTTTACATGTCTTGAACCTATTTCCTGGCCTGCAAGAAAATAGTTTAGTGCTGCACTATAATCCGGTATTAACCGATAGCAGTAAGCTTTCGCAAACAATGCCCATGTTGTTCTTTCAGCTTCTTCTTCTGTGCGATAACTGCCATTATCAATCAGGAACATGCTGTCAGCATATAACAGGGCTTTTGAATAATTTTTGATCGGGAATCCATACAGCACACATTTCATGCTGTCAACAGAAAAAACATCACCATTTCCCGGGTCAGGGAATGCACGCAAAGCAGAATCCAAAGAAAAAAGCGCTTGTTCTTTTTTATCTGATTTTATAGTATCAGCTCTCTTTATAAAAAAATTGAAATATTCAGGGTGCCTGTCAGCAGACAATCGATTGGAACATTTTGTGATGAGCAAAAAGTAAACAATAAGAAGCAGAAAAACTTGAATCTTGTTCCGGTTCATAATTGCTAAATAAGGAATCGGTCGTTTGATATAACATTTTCAAATCAGCCCTTTTGATTCTTTCACAATTCAACAATCATTAAAATGATTTGCAAAAGCGCGAAAGACTTTTCCATTCCAAAAGATTTATAAAAGATTGTGTTTAATTTTTTATTTAACTTCGCTATGATTGCTTTAACAAAATTAGCGTGTTTTAAAGGCTTCTCTGGTTTTTTGATTTCAAATATCTGACTTAATTCAAACTTCTACTGCTTCATCCAGCCTATATAACGTTCTTAATGAATTGTTACAAGCAATATGCGAATGTCTTTTGTTTGTATATGCATAAACAAAATTCTTGATTGAATGCAATAAAAACTATGATCGGCTGATAAATCCGAAAATGTATTTTAGCTTTCGTGCAATAAACCTGTCCTGTGAGTTAAAATATTATTTTGATGAGAATAATTATTGCAGACGACCATCAGATTGTTCGGTTTGGATTAAAGCAGGTTTTGCTAACCTCTTTCCCTTCGGCAGAAATAGACGAAGCGCAGGATGCAGAAACGCTTTTAAAAAAAGTGATGAAAGGAGAATATGATATTGTTATTTCAGATCTCTCCATGCCAGGAAGATCTGGCATGGAAGCCCTGCAGCAAATAAAGTTATATTACCCAAAACTTCCTGTGCTCATCCTGAGCGGCCAACCTGAAGAACAATATGCCATACGGGTTCTAAAAGCCGGAGCATCAGGTTACCTCAACAAAGATTGTCCGCCCGAAGAACTCACAAAAGCTATCAACACTGTGATGCTTGGCAAAAAATATATAACACCTTCCATTGCTGATCAGCTATTATTATCACTTGATAAAGACGGCGACAAGCCTGCACATGAATATCTTTCCGGCCGCGAGTTCGAAGTAATGAAACTTATCGGCTCCGGGAAATCTGTTTCTGAAATTGCAGAACAAATGTCCCTCAGCGTCACAACAGTGAGCACTTATCGCGCAAGGATCATGGAAAAGATGAGCATCACATCAAACGCTCAGATCACGATTTACTGTATTGAGAACAAGCTCATCTAAATTGCTTCATGTTGCGCATTTGTAGTTCATATTCTACATAAATACTATTCTCTGTTCTATTATTTCCGGCTTCGCCAGTAAATACCTTTGCCTTAATTAGTTTAGTGATGAGAGGCAAAAATAAAAACACATTCCTGATAGTAGACGATTCTTCATTTATTTTCAATCGCCTGATTGATTTGCTCGGAGACCTAAAAGACATTAGAAAAATAGACACAGCACACACTTTTACCGAAGTTGCCGGCAAGCTTGAACTAAAGAGTGCCGATGTGATTTTGCTGGATGTCAGATCGCTGGACACAGAGGGGCTCGGGCTGTTGTCAATACTTAAAGATTTATATCCGAAAGTTTCTATCACCATTCTTTCCAAAAAATATAATAAGTATTACCTCGACCAATGGAAAAAAATCGGTGCCGGATATTTTATTGAAAAATTGTCTGATATAGATCGCGTTAAAGAAATCATTCTTTTAAAAAAAAAGCCCGTTAGTGTTTTTGTAGTATAGCTTCTACAAAGAAGTTTAATTATTTATACCGACAATATGTTAAACGTTCTATTTTCTGAGCAAATGCCGTGCAGTTACTTTGCATCATCAAATTAAGGAACAACAGAATGGAATAAAGAATAGAAAAGGAAAGGAATCAAAACAAGAAAAAGTTCTTTGAATAGTATTGAATGCTGATGTTTTAAAATAAAAAGAGTAAAGATATGTGCCAACCTTATCCTATGCACATGAGCGAGGCCATCTGTAATATGATGGCTCTCGTTTTTTTAAGCCCGTATCGTTACACTTTTGTGTACTGTCCACCTTTGTGTATCACAATTTTGTGGGCTTTGATTGAACTTTGTAGTATGCTTTCTACAACAAGATTTTAAAAATAGTACCTGTGATATGTTGAATGTTCTATTTTCTTCACGCAAACGTTGTAGTTATTTTGTATCATCAAATTGAATGATAGCAAAGCATAGAAAAAGAAAAGAAACAACCGAAGAATAAAGATTGAAATAAAAGTTATTGCTCTTTGAAAAACCAATGTTGAACACCGTCGAAAATTAATTTAGAACCATTAACCATTCCTTATCCTAAGCAGCATGAGCAAAGGCCGCATCCAGTTCAGTGGCCTTTGCTCACCAATGCAACTCATGGTTAAATATTTTCTCAGGAGCCGTACCCTTATTTTACTTTTTGTGAATCCAAATACCAAAACCCTAAACACTTTTTATGAAGGACCATTCAACACAACAAGAAATTTTACTGATGCCGAATACCACATTTCTTCGTCATCAATGGCTTCAAAAAAACGAGCGGCTTGCAAAGCGCCGCAATTCATTGTCAGAAGAGATTGAACATGCATGCTGGAACGGCATGATATATGAAATGCTTCCCGGAGTGATTGAAAAAGCAAAAAGCGATGAAAAACTTTCCCTGCTTGATGTGAGAAGAGATGAAAATTTTCTTGAGATGGAACTCGGAGAACATTATTTCAGGAAAACAGATTACGGGTTTTCCATCAGTCCTATCTATTTTCTATCGGATGCCATTAACAATTAAAACCGGTCATTGATAATAGTCCTTTTAATCAAAATCTAAAATCCAATTTTATGAACTCGACCAGATTATTGAGTGCTAATGAATACAGGCTTCATTGCGAAAAATGGCTGCTGATTTTTGCAAGCGCAACGATCGGCATCAACCTGAAAGGAATGAACATCTACTATTCCATTTGCCGGCCTGTATGCTACCTTACTTTTCCACAAAAAGAATTTATCAATTACAAATAACAAAAAGATATTTCAGCAATAGAAACGTGGATGAGCCAATTTGAAAATCCGTTTGGCTAATCGCCCTAAAAAAAGTCCATCTTAAAATCCTATACCCGTGAGAAACCGTTGAAAGTCCGTGCCGTTTTTAGTCCTTATCCTATGGTTTCGTCCACGTTTCTATGCTTTGAATATTTTAATAATAACCTTGTCCAAAACCTTGTCCTATGTCTTTTATGAAAACCACAAACCTTGCTGTTGTCAAAAACCTGCACAAAGGTTTGTCTTATATAAAAGGCGCTGCTGAAACTTTTGAAATCCCGTTTTATTCTGCAGAGCTGAAGAAAAAAGGGCTGTCAAAAAAAGAATTTTTTAAAATGCTCATCCTGATTCAGGAAGAAGAAAGAACCAGGATTGGTCATGAGCTCCACGATGGCGTGAACCCGCTGTTGGCACTTGCAAAACTTTATCTGGAAATGGTTCCTGCAAATTCGCCAAAAGAAAAATTTGCAAAAGAACAAATCTGCTCGGTCATTCTTTCAGCGATTGAAAATATCAGGATCATTTCATCGCAGTTGGTCATTTCTCAAAAAACAAGTAGTAGCCTGATCGAATTGATAGCCGAGCTCGTCAAAAAAATAAATGGCATCGGTTTGTTCAAAATAAATTTCAGTTTTTCGAGAGAGAAAAAACTGAACGAGCTCTGCCCTGAAAAAAAATTAGTGCTGTATAGAATTGTGCAGGAGCAATTAAATAATGTGATGAAGCACAGCAAAGCTCAACATGTTGAAGTAAAGCTCAGTTTCAAAAAAGAAAATATTTACCTCTCGGTCCAGGATGATGGAGTTGGTTTCGATGTTTCGAAATCAGGAAATGGAATCGGGTTGATGAATATCACCACAAGAATAAAACAATTCAATGGCATGATGCAGATAGAAAGCGAGCCCGGAAAAGGCTGCTCTATGAACATCGCAATGCCTTTCGTATAAAATATAAGAGCCTCCGTTAAACCAAGTCCTATTCGAAAAAGCCCTGTATCTCTATGCGGGGTTTATTTTTTTACAATATCAACCGACTATGTATTAAATTCTTCTCTGCCCTTCAGTCATTCCTTTGCACACTTCGCGAAAAACTCCTCGCCCTTTGCGGTTAAACTGTCTTTACAAAAAATCAGCTTCGCCAACTCCTTCAAATATTTCGACCAATTGCCATACTCGACCGATGAAAAAAATACATGGGTATTATAATTCAGAACCTGCAATAGTTGGGGTAATTTTATAGTAAACCTTTCAACCATGGAATTCGATAACGATCGGAAAATACTGCCGCCGCACAAAACTGAAATTTTTTGCTGGATAGTTTTCGCATTGCTTTGCCCGGTTATCAATGCAGTCACCTTTTTTTGGTTTGATGCCATTTTTTGGCCTGCATTATTAATCAGCAGCCTGATTACGCTTCCTGTTTATTTCTTCTATTCGAGAATGATAATTGCACATTTACTGTTCAACAAAAAATATATCACATTCGCTTTCGCCAGCATTGCATTTTTCATTTTCGTTCAGCTCATTTTGCTTGGCATCAATTCATTGATATTGCAATTCCCGCTGTCATTACCGGAACAATTTTATTTATCTTCTTCACCAAGAGTGATTGTGAGAGATGGATTATGGAGCCTGGTGAATATTTTTCTCGCGACAGCCATCGCTTTCATTAAAAAATTATTCGATGAGAAAGTAATGATGCAAGGATTGCAGAAAGACAATACGATGTTCAGGCTGAAATATCTTCAATCTCAATTGAATCCTCACTTTCTTTTTAACACATTAAACAGCATTTACTCGCTCAGCCTTCAGAAATCTGATAAAGCACCGGATGTGATTGTGAAGCTTGCAGATATCATGCGCTATCTGATTTATGAATGCAACGAACCAAAAATTCTATTGGACAAAGAAATCGAGTTCATCAAAAATTATATTGAGATTGAAAAGATGAGATACAAAGCAGATGTACGCTTCAGCATTGAAGGAGAAACAAAAGGCATTATGGTGGAACCGTTTTTGTTTATTTCTTTTATTGAAAATGGTTTTAAATATGCCATGAACGATGAAACACCAAATCCATTTGTGTATATAACTATTAAAACCGAGCCTTCGAAAATCACTTTGAATGTGGTGAACAATACAAATATTGATTTGGCGACACAAGCCAAGAGAATCAATGGAACAAGCATCATGAACAGCAGAAGCTTATTGGAAATGCTCTATCCCGATTCGCATGAATTGAATATTATCCAGACCGATATTCAAACACCGCAAAAAAGTTTGTTGCGCATGAAGAATGCCAAAGAAAGATTGGAAATTTTTTATCCCGATTCACATACACTCGATGCAATTTTAAATAATAATTCCTTCACCGTTTCGCTTGTTGTAAAGCCGCACGCTGCATGATAAAATGTATCATAGTAGAAGATGAAACGCTTGCCCAGCAAGTGATTCAAAGTCATTTGCAAAAAATGGAAGAAGTTGAGGTCGTGGCTGTTTGCAATAATGCGGCGGAAGCTATTGCAGCTTTAAAAAAATTTGAAGTCGATTTGATTTTTCTGGATATACAGCTACCAGGTGTTACAGGGTTAAGTCTTTTGAAAATATTAAATAATCCTCCGCTTGTGATTCTCACAACCGCTTACTCCGAATACGCATTGGAAAGCTATGAATTCAGCGTGATTGATTATTTGTTGAAACCAATTTCTTTCGAGCGTTTTAAAAAAGCTATGACTAAAGTTTTTAATGGACGACTATATTCAAAAATAGTTGCAGAAAAAGATAATCAAACAGCAGAACATATTTTCATCAAATCGGGCAACAAGTTTTTTAAAATCAATTTTTCAGAGATTATTTTTATTGAAGCCATGAAAGATTATCTCAAAATTCATGCTGCAGATTATACGCTCGTCACGCATCAAACGATGACGGAAATGGAAAAACTGTTACCAGCGAAACAATTCATCCGCGTTCACAAATCATTTATTGTTGCCGTTGCTCACATCAAAACTGTTTATGGCAATAACATCGAGCTTGAAAAAAATACGATACCCATCGGTGTTAGCTACAAGAACAGCGTGATGAATTTTATAGCAGGGAAATAAGTTTATCAGCCCAAAATCACCTCAATCCTCTCCAACTCTTCATCACTGAAATGATAATTGCTCAGGCATTTTATAGAGTCAGTGATTTGTTCCGGCTTGCTTGCGCCAACAAGAACGGATGTAATTCTTTTGTCTTTTAATATCCATGCGAGCGCCATTTGTGCAAGTGTTTGTCCGCGTTCATCTGCAATCTTTGCCAGCTGTTGTGCTTTATTAATTGATGAAGGAGTAATTGCATCTTCGCCTATTGCGCCATTTTCTAATTTTCTCGCAGCACGGGAATCAGCGGGAATTTCTTTTAAATATTTATTAGTGAGAAGCCCTTGCGCCAATGGAGAAAAAGGAATGCATCCCACTCCTTCATTTCCAAGAAGGTTCAGCAAATCTTTTTCCACCCAGCGAACAAACATGGAATATTTTGGCTGATGGATTAAACAAGGAGTGCCAAGTTTTTTCAAAATTTCAAATGCTTTTGATGCTTCTTCCGCCTGATAATTGGAGATGCCGACATACAACGCTTTTCCCTGCCTCACTATCAAATCGAGTGCGCTCATTGTTTCTTCAAGCGGCGTGTCCGGGTCAGGGCGATGATGATAAAAAATATCAACATAATCAACGCCCATTCTTTTCAGGCTTTGATTCAGGCTCGCAACAAGATATTTTTTGGAGCCCCATTCGCCATAAGGACCGGACCACATATAATAACCCGCTTTAGAAGAAATAATAATTTCATCGCGGTAAGGATGCAAATCTCTTTTCAATATCCTTCCAAAATTTTCTTCAGCAGAGCCCGCGGGCTGACCGTAATTATTTGCCAAATCAAAATGCGTGATGCCGCTGTCGAATGCTTTTAATAATATGGCGCGGCAATTTGCTAACGGATCCACATAACCGAAGTTGTGCCATAATCCAAGTGATAATGCAGAAAGTTTCAATCCGCTTTTTCCGCAGCGGCGATATTCCATAGAAGAATAGCGTTGGCTGTTTGCTGTGTATTCCATCTGATAAATTTATTGCAAAGAATTAATGAGGATAAAATTATTTTAGAGGATGTTATTCTTCATCTTTCGCCGGACGAATTATCATTCTCAGCGATTGGTCTTTGGTGAAGTAAGCAATCATCCAGTTGTATAAAGTCTTTACGCGGTTGCGATAATTAATCAACGAAACAAGATGTATAAAAACCCAAATGAACCATGCAATGAATCCTCTGAAATGAAGGTGCTTTGGCAAATCTGCCACCGCTTTATTTCTGCCGATAATAGCAAGACTTCCCTTATCAATATATTTGAATGGTTTTAATGATTTAGCATTTGCCATTGCGATAAAATTTTTTGCAAGATTTTTTCCCTGCTGAATGGCTGTTTGTGCCAGCTGCGGATGACCATCCGGGAAATTGCTGTCACTTGTCTGAATGCAGGTATCTCCTATCGCATAAATATTTTGTGTGCCTTGCACTTTGTTGAATTCATCTACTACCAATCTTTTTCCTCT
This sequence comes from Puia sp., assembly GCA_035295505.1. Taxonomy (GTDB): domain Bacteria; phylum Bacteroidota; class Bacteroidia; order Chitinophagales; family Chitinophagaceae; genus Puia. Next base: position 28,843 of record DATGIX010000137.1, read on the forward strand.
TCCATAACTTTCTTTAGCAATCCCTTCAAATACATGCGCAGTAACGCCTGCAGCCCACATCAAGGTTTTTGTTTCGATGGTTTCACCATTGTCAAGAATAACAACATCATTCAAATAATCTTTCACGTGAATGTTCAATTTAATAACCACGCCGAGTTTAGTAAGCGCATCATAGGTATCTTTTTGAGATTTCTCGCTCATGGGCGAAAGCACGGCACTGCTCGCATCAACCAGATAAATATTGCTTCCCGTTTTTGATGAAGCAAGCTCTGGATAATCTTTGCTCAAAATATTTTTTCTCATTTCAGCAAGCATTCCCGACACTTCTACTCCGGTAGGCCCGCCTCCGGCAACAACGATGTTCAATAATTTTCTTCTTTCATTCACATCTTCAGTAACAGTTGCCTGTTCCATTTTCAGCAGAAAATGATTGCGCATTTCCAGTGCATCGCTGACAGTTTTCATAGGTATCGCGTTCTTCTTCACATTTTCCATCCCGAAGAAATTAGTTTCGGTACCTGTTGCAAAAACGAGATAATCATATTTCAGTTCACCTGTCGAGAGCACAATTCTATTTTCTTCCTGAACAACTTTCAAAAATTCTCCCATCCTGAAATTGATATTTTTTTTCTTTTGAAAAAGTTTTCGAAAGGGATAACTGATATTAGATGACTCCAAAAAACCTGTTGCCACCTGATATAAAAGCGGCGGAAAAAAATTGTAGTTGTTCCTATCAACAAGCGTGATGTGATATTCCTCTTCTTTCGATAATTGCATCGCCAGATTAATGCCTGCAAAACCGCCACCGATGATTACTATTTCTTTCGCTTCCATCAACATTTGATTTTGAGTTGCAAAATTGAAGAATCAATTTGTAATTACATATTATATCTTCCGTGAATGAGTTTGCAAATTTTTATATAAGATTTTATTATTAGCAATTTGAATGATGATAATCCTTAGATTTGCGTTTTATCCCCCTCGTAAACTGCTTACCCTTATCTTAAATTCCCTCAGCCTTTTGATAATAAGAAAAAATTATGATTCAGCTCAACGAACTGAGGATTGGCAATTTTATTAAGGGACCGCTCACTATCAATGGCGTGTTCTACCCGGATATTGCGCCGCTCGAATCAATAGAATTGCAATTGAAGCTTGAACATTTTGTTTGGTTCAAGGCAAATCCCGAATTGTATCAATCCATTGAGCCAATTCTATTAACAGAAGAATGGATGCAGAAGTTCTCCAACGCAAAAGAACATGAAATGAAATGGGATTTGCATCAATATATTACGGTGGTGAAACGCTATGATAAATATTTCCTGCATTTTTCTGATAAAGGTTATCTGCTTGATGTAAAATATGTTCACCAATTGCAGAATATCTGCTTTGCTTTAACAGGAGAAGAATTATTACTGAGGGAAAAGCAAACCATGATGCAGGAGTGAAACAATAATAGCAAAATTTCACAGTCAATTTTCTCTTAATTTTAGACAGAAAACTTAACTGCAATATGAATTATCATAAGCGTGGATTATTATTCGCATCTATTGTATTTTTTTCTTTGAGTGCATATACACAAGCAGTAACCCGCAATATCAAAACGGAACAATATAGAAAACTACAATCTACTTTAGCCAGCGGATGGAATACATGGTACAACAACAGTTTTATTTCTTACGCGAAACTTCCCGAAGCATTTGCCATCAATCTTTGTCTTACAGCTCCGGGGCAAACTGATTTTTTAAGAGAGACTTTTAAAACTGCAGCTATTCAAAACCGACCCGAGGTAATAACACCGGGCATCCGCTCTGAAGATGGCACCTATACCAGCGTGATTGTAAAATATAAAGAGGACAGCCTTTCAATTGAAAGCGCATCAGATGGAAATGATGAACTCATTTTGATTACACCTCTGAACAAAACAAAAAAAATATTAGTAGCTGAAGCGGGATTATTATGGAACCGTGAGGGGACAATCGGTGGACAACATCAGCAATTGTTTGGAATATTTCGTAATGATTCTATTAATGTTCATTCAACTGTTGCATCAATTGAAAACGCTTATATCGTATCAACTTCTCCAAGACTTTGCTATTCTCTTGAAAATGAATTTTGCATATACACCGGAAAACACAGAACGTTTGAAGAAATTAAATCTTTCATCAATAATCGTCGAAAAATTCAATTAGAAAGAATAAAAAGTTTTGGTGAATTATCACCTTCATTCCAAGCGATGCAAACTATTTTAGCATGGAACACTATTTATGACGCACCCAATCATCGTGTCATCACTCCGGTTAGCCGCAACTGGAGCTATGGCTGGGGAGGTTTTGTTTTGTTTGATTGGGACACCTACTTCGCGAGCTATATGCTCTCACTTTTTAATAAAGACCTCGCGTATGCAAATGCGATTGAAATCACCAAATCAATAACACCTGATGGATTTATCCCGAACTATCAATCTACATTCGGCAATACATCATGGGACCGGTCACAACCACCAATTGGCAGTTCAGTTATTTGGTGGATTTATAATAAGTATAAAGAGAAATGGTTCCTCGAAGAAGTGTACGATGAACTGT
>DATGIX010000138.1:0-22731 GCA_035295505.1 Puia sp.
TTCTCATTCAAAAGACAATTTTAAAGCTGAAATTAACGGAAGCAATCTGGCTTATGTTTTATACACATCAGGTTCAACAGGCAATCCAAAAGGCGTTCAGATAGAGCATCACAATCTTGTGAATTTTCTCAACAGCATGCAAAAGAAACCAGGCATACAGGCTGGTGATAGCCTGCTTGCTATCACTACCATTTCTTTTGACATTGCAGGACTTGAATTATATCTTCCTTTAATCAGCGGTGCAGAACTTGTTCTTGCAGATATGGAATCTGCAAAAGACGGGCGTGTGCTGCTTGATATTGTTGAGAGCCAGAATATTAAAATGATGCAGGCAACTCCATCAACATGGAGAATGATGATTGAAGCAGGATGGGAGAAAAAATTGCCACTTAAAATTTTGTGTGGAGGCGAAGCTTTGCCAAAAGATCTTGCAGAAAAATTATTGGCAAGATGCACTTCTTTGTGGAATATGTATGGACCGACAGAAACAACTATTTGGTCTGCTGTGAAACAAATCAAATCTAATGATGAATCAATCACTATCGGAAGGCCGATTGACAATACACAGCTTTTTATTTTAGATGAATACCTGAAGCCATTGCCTGAAGGATCGATCGGTGAAATTTATATTGGTGGTGATGGTGTGGCACGTGGTTATCTGAACAGAGCCGATCTGACAACAGAAAGATTTATTAATAACCCGTTCTCAGGTTTTGTTGGCAATAAAATTTATCGCACCGGTGATCTCGGAAAATTTGTTGAAGGCGGCGAAGTACAATGCTTAGGACGCATCGATCATCAGGTGAAAATCCACGGCTATAGAATCGAGCTGGAAGAAATCGAACAAGCACTTATCAAACAAAAAGGTATCAAAGAAGCAGTTGTCGTCGCCAATCAGGATCGGCTCGTTGCTTATCTGGTTCCTGATGCTGATCTTCAATGGACAAGCAATAATGACGTTCAATACAGCGAAGACTGGCAACAGCAACAAGAGCTGGCAAAATGGAAACAAGGCATTAAAGATTTATTGCCGGATTACATGGTTCCAAAAGATTTTATTTTATTAAAAAAATTGCCATTAACTCCTAATGGAAAAATAGATAGGAACTCACTTCCAAAACCGGTTCGCAACACAGAAGCACAATTGAAAAAATTTGCTCTTCCACGGACTGACAAAGAAAAACTGATTGCAGGTATCTGGGCAAAACTTTTAGGTGTAAAAGAAGTGAGCATTTATGATGACTTCTTTGAATTAGGTGGCCACTCGCTGATTGCAGTTCAGGCAATGACGATGCTCGAAAAAGAAACAGGAGTTCGATTGCCTCTCGCAAGTTTGTTTGAAGCACCAACAGTTGAAAAGCTTTCGCAGTTATTGGAGCAGGACAAAAAAACATTGAGCTTTGATTCGCTTGTTCCTATTAAACCCAAAGGCAGCAAAACGCCATTATATATTGTTCATGGTTTTGGGATGAATGTGCTCTTGTTCAATAATGTTGCAAAGAACATGGATGATGAACAACCAGTATATGCTTTGCAGGCAAAAGGATTGAACGCAGAAAAACTCGATGATTCTTTTGACACGATGGAAGAAATTGCAGGCTATTATGTTGCGGAAATGCTTCAGCAAAATCCTGACGGGCCTTATGCGCTTGCGGGATATTCTTTAGGCGGCATTATTGTTTTTGAAATGGCGAAGCAATTGAAAGCAATGGGCAAGGAAATAAAAATGCTCGCGATGTTTGATACATACGCGGACAATTCAAATTATTTTAATCCATTCCTTTTAAACGTTACAAAAAAATTCCGCCGCCAGTTCCCGAAAATGCTTTTCATCATGCGCTCTTTGATGAAGCAGCCATGGCAAACAGTTTTATATCAGGCAGATTTTGTAAAAAATAAATTAGGCAGGCTCTTTGGTATTCGTGAGCGCAACGAGGAAGAAGGCCCGAGCTATGATACCAGGCTTGCAGAAAAATATGAATACGCCTATGTTCACTATCGCATGACTCCTTATGACGGTGCAATCGATTTGTTTAAAGTGAAAACAAGATTATACTACCTCGATGATCTGATATATCTCGGATGGAAACAGTTCGCTCAGAAAGGAGTGAATGTTCATGAAATAGCCGGAGATCATAAAACATTTTTATACCCTCCTTACGACAAAGGCTTTGCTCAGGTGCTGCAACAGATTTTAGACGAACGTGCTTCTGCAAAAGGGGTTGGAAAAAATGCATTACAGGATAAGCCTTTATTAAAAGTTGTTTAATATATGCCCTCCGTTCGTTGTGGCTGGTTGCATGATATTGTTTGGGACGAAAGTAGTAAGGAGCCTGATAAATTCCTGCAACAAGATAGTGTTCATGTATGGAGTATCTTCATTTCTTCCAACCTTGATTTAATTCCAAAATTTTCAGAGATTCTTTCTTCTGATGAACATGAACGTGCTTCAAAATATCATCAGCAAAAAGACACTGATAGATTTTTAGTTAGCCGGATTGCATTGAGGATTTTATTAAGCAGATACTTAAAAATACCTCCTCAGGAAATCGGGTTTGTAAAAGATGAAAACAAAAAGCCTTATATAGAAAATAAAGGAAAAGAAAATCTGCATTACAATGTTTCTCATTCAGGAGATTGCATTTTGATTGCCATTTCAAATTCAGAGGTTGGTGCAGATATTGAAAAGATAGATGAGGATTTTCCTTATCAGGAAATAATGATACAAAATTTTAGCGCCATAGAAATGCAATTTATAAACAGCACAAAGAAATCAGCAGAGAATTTTTACGCTTTATGGACACGCAAAGAATCTTTGCTGAAAGCAACTTCAAAAGGGATAGATGAAAGCTTGCCTGATGTTCCATCGCTCGAAGGCATGCATAAAATAAAAAAAGAAATTATCGGCTCAGAAAATGATTGGATGGTTAATACATTCAACATTGAAAAAGATTATATTGGAAGTATTGGCTGTAGATATAATAACCCGAATATTCGTTTTTATAACGCAAATAAATTTTTAATGCTGCTAAATGCTTAAGGCAAAAATCAACTGCTCAATCTGAGCATTAGCAGTATTTAATGAGACAAAGAACTACAATTAAAAATTCTCAATTAATAAATTATCCTTTCTTCTCCCACACACATTGTCCATCAACAAATGTTTTTTCCACCTTGATAGATGTGAGTTTATCCAAAGAAGTTGTTAATGGATTTTTATCAAGCAGAATAAAATCTGCGAGCTTCCCTTTTTCAATCGAGCCAAATTCAGGTGTGTTACTGATTGCTGACGCATTAATAGTATAACCTTTCAAAGCATCTTCAATATGAATACTTTCATACGGAGCAATAATTTCATCTTCATTTGTTTTTCTTGTAACAGCAGCTTCAATACCTTTTAATGGGTTGAAATTTTTTACTACCGGAGCATCGGAAGAAAGTGAAGTTAGTATGCCGTGTTTCAAAACAGATTTTACGGGATAACAATGCTTCAAATAATCTTCATCCAGATATTTTATAAAATTTTTCCCCAGCTCACTGATGAAAATGGTTTGCATGGAAGTAGCAATATTATTTTCAGCCATGTCAATCAAATTTTTTTCTTCCGGCAAACCCAAATGTTCAATACGTTTAATGAGCGAAGGGAAATTTTTATTCAGGTCTTTATAAATATCAATCACAAATTCAATGGCTGCATCACCGATAGCATGTGTGGCAACGCCCAAACCCTTTTCCATGGCTGATTTGCACAGATTGGTATATTGTTCTTTCTTCAATCTCAAAATTCCTTTTTCATCGGAATTTTTATAATGCCTTTTCAATGCAGATGTTTTTCCGCTTAATCCGCCATCACTGAAAAATTTTACAGTGTTCACATTAAAAAAATCGGAAAAATATTTTTCAGGAATAGGATATGGCTTTTCTCCGCCATCGGGCAATAAGATCGGAATGGCATTCAATCGAAATCCAAGTTCGTTTGCGGCATGCATTTCATAATAGGCTTCCAATAATAGGGGGTCGACTGCAGGATCGGTCGCTGCCGTGATCCCATAGCTATACATTTCTTTCCGCGTAGCTTTCACCATCAGCTTCAGTTCTTCTTTTGTGTAAGCCGGAATATGTTTAGTGATTAACCCAAGAGCTGTTTCTGCAAATATGCCATTCGGTTGTCCATTACTGTTAGTTTGCATTTCACCACCTTCGGGAACAACGGTATTTGATGTAATGCTGGAAAGTTCAAGCGCTTTTGAATTAGCCACGGCAATATGCGCACAAGTGCGGATTACGTAAACCGGTTTGTCTTTTATTACTTTATCCAAATCATCTTTTGTAGGAATCTTTCCATTTTTCCAGGCAGCTTCATTAAAGCCTCTTGCAGTAATCCATGACACATCAGGATATTGTTTGTTGTAATCTTCGAGCATTGAAAGCATTTCATCCAAACTTTTTGCTCCGCGAACATCCAGCATGAATGTTTTCAGATTGCCGACTTTCCAGATATGGATATGCGAATCATTAAAACCGGGCATCAACGTTCTCCCTTTCGCATCAATAACTTTTGTATTTGACTGAATCAGCGGTTTTAATTCTTCAAACTTTCCAATAGCAGAGATTTTATTTCCATTAATCGCAATGGCATCGTTCCCTTTCACAAAACTATTGTGAAAAGAGATGATATTGGCGTTATGAATTATTGTTGATGACATTTTATTTTACCACAGAAGTACTAAGAGTTTTTTACAGAGTTACGCAGAGAGTCTTACCAAGACCTGTCAGGTTTTCAAAACCTGACAGGTCTATGAGTTCTTAAATAAATTATTTTATATTGCCTCCCACAAATCCCATTCATCTCCCAAAATCCCAGTTCAGATTCTTTTCGCCTGCGCTCTTGCAATCGCATCTTCCAGCACCTGCAATCCCTCAATTAATTGTTCGTCGGTGATAACAATCGGCGGCAACAAGCGAATACAATTGCTAAATAATCCAGCACGAATCATAATCAATCCATTTGATACCGCATCTTTAATCACTTCCAAAGTCACATCTGCATCAGGTTCTTTTGTATCGCGGCTTCTCACAAACTCAACGAGGCGCATGGCACCAATGCCACGCACATCGCCGATGATTTTATATTTGGTTTTCCATTTTTCTAATGTTGTGCGAATAATTTCTCCCACTTCATTTACGCGTTTCAAAAACGATTCGCTCTTTAAAATTTTAATGGCTTCAATGGCTGCAACACATGCAACAGGGCTACCGCCATAAGTTCCGCCAACACCGCCAAGATGCGGCGCATCCATAATTTCAGCCTTACCTGTTATGGCGCTGATTGGCATTCCTGCTCCGATTGATTTTGCACTCACAATAATATCAGGAACAACATTACTATGCTCCACTGCAAATAATTTTCCTGTTCTTCCTGCACCGCATTGAATTTCATCTGCAATAAAAACGATTCCATGTTTATCGCACACTTCGCGAAGCTTGTGCAGATATGCAGATGGTATTGGAAGAAAACCACCTTCACCTTGAATTGGCTCAATAATAATTGCTGCCAATGAATCCGTATCAACCTGCGAGATGAATGCTTCCTCTAATTTTTTGATGCAATACGAAACATAATCTTCTTCGCTCATTCCATCAATGCCGCGATAAATGTTTGGTGCAGGAATGCGATAGATGTCAGATACATAAGAGCCGAAGCCTTTTTTGAACAAACTGTATTTGCTCGTCAAGCTTAATGTCAATAATGTTCTTCCATGATATGCACCTTCGAAACATAATATAGCATTGCGTTTAGTATAATACTTCGCAATGTTGATGGCATTCTCCACTGCTTCAGAACCTGAATTAGCAAGCAATGTTTTCTTCGGAAAATTTCCGGGCGTTACACTGTTCAGCAATTCAGCCAGCTCCAAATATGGCTCCATCGTTGTTACTAACGTGCATGTGTGTACGTATTTATCCAACTGCTGCTTGATTGCGTTCACCACATTTTCATTTCTATGACCGACGTTAATCATTCCGATTCCGCCGGCGAAATCGATGAGCTGGTTTCCATCGACATCCCAAACCAATGCGCCTTCTGCTTTTTCAACGACTACTTCCGTCGATTTTGCTAATCCTGATGGCAATGCATTTTTTCTCCTTTCCAATGCTGCCTGGCTTTTTGGTCCGGGCAATGCTGTTTTCAATTGTATGTGAGCCATAATTATGTTTATAATGTTTTTGAAAAATGATGAGAACTTAATGTGAAGCCTTTGCTAAGATATAACCGGTGCGCATCGAATCGTTGATAACCTGAATCAAGCGTTATCACTTTATATCCTCTTTCTTTTGCTCTATCTGCAACATAATCCAGCAATTTTCCCGCATAACCTTTTCCACGAGACGAAGGGAGCGTTGAAAGGTCATCGATATAAACGTGTTTGCCGTTATACAAAAATTGGAGATAACGATAACCGATTGCTGCAACAGCTTTGTCTGCTTCTTCAATGAATGTGAGATTGTATCCTTCACTAATCATCTCTTTCACAGTTGCGACAAAATTATTTTTATTGAGATGTGGTCTCAATTCGAAAAGCACTTCCCAGCATTTTAGAATATCTTCTTCAGTAATTGCTATTTTGATTTTCATGTTATCTTTTTTCTTTTATGTAACCAGCATTTGTTCTCTCTTCAGCATTGTTGCGTCGCACTCTTCTACTGAAGCAACTCTATTTGACTTCAGCATCACAATTTGCAACAACATTTTTTCGGTTTGAAGAATAAGCTATTCGAAAATTTTATCATTATTACTGTTCTAAAATAATTCGCATATTCGCACATTTTCACATTTGCAAATCCTCAATTAACCCTCATACTTTTTTATTAATATCCAATTTTATCAACACACCGAAACCCCCGCACACAGGGTCGTTCACATAATCCGGAATTAGCGCAACAGGCTCAAATCCCACTTTCATTTGTGTCGAAATAGTCGGATCAAATCTTTTTCCTGTTGTTAATTCTTTATAATATTCTTCACCACTGAGTTGATTGCTCACGGCGCCGTAGCCACTCATCATTCCAACCGTGAGCTGACCTTTCAAATTTAACTGCTTTGCAATTTCATGCCTTGCCCGATATAGCACGCGAGCCAAACCCATACCGCGATAATCAGGATGCACGCCGATGTCAAGTCCGTACAACCAGTCACCGTGCGGGTCATGATTGGTCATCCATCCGCCGGCAATTGTTTCCTTGAATGTGTGATGATAATCTGCAAAATCAAAACTGCTCAGCATCGATGAAGTCATGCCAATCACTTTGTCATTATCTGTAATCACAAATTGTCCTTCCGGAAAAATTTCAAGATGCTTCAGGTAATGTTTTGCTTTTATCAATTCATCGTCAGCCAGCGTAGGAAAAACAATTTTCTGCAATTCTTCTAATTGCTGTGCATGCTCAGGTTGCATGTGCTGAACAACCAGCCCATCGCTGAGTTTTTGGTAATAAGGAGTTTTTAGGTTAAGCATAGTCGTTAGTTTATGAAACAGTGTATCCTAAAATCAAATAAGCAACGCAAGACAACCCAAATGCAATGGCTGCATAGGGAAGCTGTGTTAATCCATTTTCGAGATTATTGCATTCAGTGCTTTGCGCTGTGAGAATTGTTGCATCAGAATATAAACATGCATTTGAGCCAAACACACCAGCGCTTACAATTGCACCGCAATTCAATAGCACATTGCTTCCGAGGTGATTTGCCAAAGGAACAACAAGCGGAATTGCAACAGCATATAATCCCCATGATGAACCTGTTGTCACAGCAATTACAGATAGCGATGCGAACACGAGCAAAGGCAGCAATTGTTTATTCACGTAAGGGGAAACGCCATGCAGCACATATTGTGTCAGCCCCATTTTGTCGTTCACATCTTTCAATACATAACTCATCATTAATATCGCCAGCGCAAACACCATGCTATTGAAACCGGAAAAAACAGTTTCGGATAACTGCATGAATGTTCCCACTTTAGTAATCATATAATACAAAAAAGTGAACGTGACAGCAATCATCACGCCTTTTAGTGCATCGATATTAAAATAAATAGTGGCAGCAAGCAGCACCAGCACGGGCAATAAAAAGTAAATCACTTTCGATTGTTTGGTTTTGTTCATTTGCGTGACATCAAGATTGCTGCTTATCGTCAATTCCATCTGTGTCAATTTCCCGGTTTCACGTGCATGTATATCTGCTTTTTTCATTTTGCCAAACCACGGCAAAATTCCATAAATAAAAAGAGGGATGATAAGCACTGATATATAACCATAACAGACAAAAGGAATCATCTTCCAATAAGTTGAAAGCCCAGCGCCTTTTGCAGCAACACCCGATGTTTCTAAAATGGTACCTGTAAAAATTGTCCATGTAGAAATCGGCACGACCACGCACCATGGTGCAGCCGTTGTATTTACGATGTATGCTAGTTTGCTTCTTGGAATTTTAAATGCGTCGGTAATTTTTCTCATTGACAAACCAACAGTGAGCGCACTTAAATAATCATCCAAAAAAATCGCAAGCCCTAATCCCCATGCGCCCATCAATGCGCCACGTTGCGTTTTTATTTTGCTCAATGCCCAATCGCCGAATTTCATAGTGCCACCGCTTCGAATCATCAATCCGATTAATGAGCCATATAGCCCACAAACCAAAATCACCCACACAGAACCACCCTGGCTTGGGTCGCCGATAACACGCATCATCGAATCAACAAAATCAGTAAAAAAATTGCCGTGTGTGTGAAATGCAATCAATAAAAATCCGACGAGGCAGCCAATCAACAATGGCTCGAATGACGTGCGCAATATGATTGCCAGCACTACAACAACCAGTGGTGGTATTAATGATAATGCGCCGTAGTCAACCATTCTGATAAACGATTTTAGATTTTAGATTTACGATTTCAGTGAATCGGATTTCCATTATTAATTACTAATTATTAATTATTCTTCTCTTCAGCGGTTGAGCTTCATAATCCTCCAATGCTGATCAACTTCTTCTCCATATATTCATACAAACCTTCACTGCCGCTTTCGTGCCCCTGACCGCTTTGTTTCCATCCGCCGAAAGGTGATTCAGTTCCATGCGGTGCCCATTCATTAATGCCAATCATTCCAAACTCTAACCTTTCTGAAGCATGAACAGAAGTTTTTATATTGTTTGTGAAAACATAAGCAGCTAATCCATATTCGGTATCATTTGCTTTTTCAATCGCATCATCCAAATCATCAAAAGAAAATAATGGAAGAACAGGGCCAAAAATTTCGTTATGCGCCAAAACTGATGACTGCTTCAAATTGGCTACCACAGAAGGTTGCAGGAAATAACCTTTTTGCAGATGCGAAGGCGTATTTCCGCCAGTTAATATTTCTGCACTTTCTGATTTTGTTTTGCCAAGTAACTCGACGACACTTTCTTTTTGTCTCTTTGTAATCAACGGACCAACATTCACACCTTCTTCAAAACCATTTCCGACTTTTAATTGAGAAACATATTTTGTAACGAGTTCAGAGAATCGCTGATAAATATTTTTATGAACGTAAAAACGCTGAGGAGCGATGCAAACCTGTCCGTTATTACGGAAACGTGCAACCGAAGTTGCTTTAGCAACCGCATCAACATCTATATCATCAAAAATTAGAACAGGTGCATTTCCACCAAGTTCAAGCGAAAGTTTTGTATGCGTTCGTGAAGCGCCATCCATTAATATTTTTCCAACTCTTGTGCTTCCGGTAAAACTTATTTTTTTCAATTTCGGATTGCTGAGCATTTCATCACCAATTGCAGCAGCATCTCCAACTAAAACATTCGCAACGCCATTTGGCAAACCTGCCTGTTGCAGTGCATTCACCATGTGAAATGCAGAGAGCGGAGTATTTTCAGACGGCTTGGCAACAACCGTGCAACCCGCTGCCAGTGCGGCTGCCCACGCACGTGCGGGATTGTATGCAGGAAAATTCCATGCAGTAATAATTCCAATAACTCCCATCGGTTGCCAAATCACTGCGCTTCTTTTATCCAAACGATTTGTTGGAATTGTTTTTCCATAGGCACGCTTGCCTTCTTCTGCATACCATTCGAATAAATTTGCAGCAACAGTCCATTCGCCTTTTGCTTCCGCGAAAGGCTTGCCGCTCTCGTTCACCATATCTTTTGCAATAGCTGTCAAATTCTCACGCAGATAATTTGCTGCCTTTTTCAAAATTTCAGCACGCGTATATGGCGTTGTCTTGCTCCATGTTTTGAATGCTTCATGCGCTGCATCAATAGCAGCCTGTGCATCTTTTGCATTAGCAGAACCTATCGGCGAAATAATTTCTTCCGTTGCAGGATTGATAAGGTCATAAGTTTTCTTATCAATTGCATCAGCCCATTCGCCATTAATAAATAAATTTTTCATTTAAGAATTTAAAAATGTGAAAATTCGAAAATGTGAAAATTCAGAGAATCCGCACATTTTCACATTTTCGAATTTGCTAATTTATCAAGTCCGCTTTCTATTATATTTAATCCTTTATCCAGCAATTCTTCTTCTATCACCAATGGGCTAAGAATACGAATCACGTTTCCATTCACGCCTGCACTGATAACAATCAATCCTTTTTCTGCACAATAACTGATTAGCTTTTTGCATAGCTCAGCGTCAGGTTGGAACGGGTCTTTGTTTTTTACCAGTTCAAATGCCATCATCGAACCAAGCCCACGAACATCGCCAATGGAAGAAAATTTGTTTTTCATTTTCATGAACCTTTCTCTAACGGCAATGCCTACCTTTTCACCAAGTGTGTTGATGCCGATTTCTTCCATATAATTAATAGTTGCGAGTGAAGCAGCGCAACAAACGGGATTCCCTGGATAGGTTCCTCCAATTGTCGAAGGCTTACATGCATCCATAATATGCGCTTTGCCAATCACAGCACCAATTGGCATTCCGCTTCCCATGCTTTTTGCCCATGTTGAAATATCCGGCGTAACATCATAATGATGGAATGCAGCCCATTTGCCAGTTCTGCCAAAGCCACTTTGTACTTCATCCAATATTAATAGAATGCCATACTTATCGCACAATTCTCTCAATCCCTGCAAGTATTTTTTTGGCACTACATTAAAGCCGCCTTCGCCTTGCACGGGTTCCATAATAATAGCTGCTACTTGCTCAGCAGGGACATTGGTATGAAAAAAATCTTCAAGCTCACGTAGATGTATATCTGAAAATTCATCAAGATTCAATCCGTTACCATAACGATAATAATCGGGGAACGGAATGCGGTATACTTCCGGTGCGAATGGACCGCAACCAAGCTTGTAACCAACTTTGGAAGTCAATGTCATTGCCATCATCGTTCTTCCGTGAAAAGCGCTGCCATAACAGATGATGGATTGTCTGCCCGTTGCCTGTCTTGCAATTTTAATTGCATTTTCTATACTCTCGGCGCCTGAATTGGTCAGCATTACTTTTGTATGTTCTCCATGTGGCAATATAGAAACCAATTTTTCTGCAAGCTGCATATACAAATCATAAGTCGCCACATTGAAACTGCAATGAATCAGTTTTGCAGCTTGTTGTGCAATAGCATTAACAACAGGTGGAGGACAATGGCCTGCATTTACAACGCCAATGCCTCCTGCAAAATCAATCATTTCATTTCCATCAGCATCTGTGATAATGCTGCCATGTGCGCTTACTGCTGTGGAAGGATTAAAAATGCCGATAGCATTCGGAACAAATTGTTTCCTTCTTTCCAGAATTTCTTCTGACTGTTTTATGGTTGCAATCATAGTAAGTTTGTTTTATAAGTAATGAGCGCTGAGCTAAAAGCCACGAGCCACGAGCAAACATTAATTGCTCATAGCTCATAGCTATAAGCTCGTGGCTTTTATATTTTTGTTTATAAGAATTTTTTGAGCAATAGCTTCCGCTGCTACTCTTGCCGTCTGTGCTCCGCCATTCATATATCCCTGAAAATCCCGACTAACATGTTCCCCGGCGAAATAAATATTGCCTATTGGCTCTGCTTCCCATCCTGCCAAAGTGGACCATTGACCTTTTTTGAATGCGCTATAACCACCACGTATATGCGGATTTTTTTCCCAGCAATATTTAATGTTCTTATTAGTGTATGATTTTTTTGCACCTGGGTATATTATATCTAATCCCGGAACAAAGTCTGCAATCAGTTCTTCTTTTGATTTTTCATAAATGCCATTTCCGAATTTACCGCCGGCAAACACAGTGAAACTTCCTTCATTCAGCGATTGGCTTTGACTACTGTCCCAGCCGCAGCCAAAAGAAATGTCAGAAAATGTATATCCTTGTTTCCCTAAGTTGCGCCATGGTTTGCTGTTCATGCCCATAATGAATTTGCAACTGTTGCCATAACCAATTTCGTCAATACATTTTCTTTTTGCAGAAGGCATATCAATAGTCAAATCCAATGTTCTTAGAATTGAAAATGGAATTGCAAGCACTATATAATCTGCATGAACTGTTTTGTTTGCATCATTGCTTTTGAAAGACAAATCATAGCCTGAAGATTTTTTATTAATGCCGACAAGCTGATGTTTAAGTTTTACATTTTCTTTTATCTTCTCATGCATCACATCTGTTAAATGCTGGCTGCCACCTTTTATTTTCATCACTTCATGGTCATCACCAAACATTTCGTAATAAGAATTTCTTGGTGGCTCGAACATGATAAGAAAATTGATTGCTGATTGCTCTGTGATTTCCATTCCGTATTCTCTGGTTAGCACTACATTAATGAAATCGTAGAGCCATCCGTTAATTCCGATTCCGGAAATATATTCAGCAATAGATTGATTGTCGAGATGCTTAAAGCTCTCTGATGTTTTATAACTTATTTTTTCTGGCAATGATTTTATATCTGTCGTCAACTTGTTCACAAAAGGTGCAAACGCATTTTTCAATTCTTCATTGGTAATATGCTTACCGCCAAAAAATAATTCCTTTGGTTCTAATTTATCTTCACGCAAATCATAAAATGGCAATCCGAACTCTGCCATGAGTTGAATAATTTCGGTGTGTGTCGTATCCACAAATTCTCCGCCGATATCAGTTGTGATGCCTTTCCCAAATTCGTCTTTCATGGTAAACATTCTTCCGCCAACTCTTGGTGATGCTTCGTATACTGTTGAGTGAATACCATTTTTTTTCAATTGATAGCATGCGTTCAATCCAGCGATGCCTGCACCAATAATTGCAATGTTGCTATTTTGAAAATCATTTTTAGTAAAAGAAGATTGAAGCAATGGTGGAAACAGCGCAACGCTACTCGCTGCGAATGTTGAGTCGCGTAAAAATTTTCTGCGACTTTTTCCGAAGAGCTCATTTGCTTCGTTGTTTTCTTTTACTGAATCTAAAAATGCTTTTCTCAATAGTTTTGCAATTGGATGGTGAAACATACATTTTGTTTTCGTGACGAAATATCTCTCCCGACGGCGCGGAAGAGCAAAGGCGACTTCTGATTTTTTAATTAGCGAATTAGAAATCAAATAGCTCCTTTTGGATTTCTGAATTATTAATTCTGAATTATCAATTATTAATTAGTACCCCTGATTTTGAGCCACTACATTATTTGTTCCTTCAATTTCTCTTTGCGGAATCGGCATAATCGGGTTAACAGTTGAACCAAGTATGTTTGAAACATTATTTGTTCTTGCCAAATCAAACAAGCGATGACCTTCAAAATTTAATTCTGCTCTTCTCTCATCCAGCACTGCATTCAAAAAACTTGCATCATCAGGAACATCAGTGCCTGTTAATGCAGCCATACCACGACTTGTGCGAATGGCATTCAAATCTGCAAGACCATCAGTCTTTCCCAATGCTTCAGCTCTTATTAAATAAACTTCAGCTAAGCGAATAATAAACCCTGAATTGTCTTTTGTTTGTTCACCGCGATATTTTTGTGTGCGCCCGTCTGGTTGAATACTCACATCCACATTTACATAATCAACCAATGCGCTGCGCTTATCATCGGGACGACTTTGGAAAAATGTATTCAAATCTGCTGCTGCTAAAAATGCAACATCTGTTCTTAGTGCATCATCACGCACATACGTTAAACTGTTGTATGCGCTTGGGTTTTGTATATCAAATTTTAATTCGAAAATGCTCTCTGTAGTCAGTCTGCTGGTATAGATGCTTGTGAAATTATCCGGACCGAATAAAGAAAATGTGTTATCACCGATAACATCTGTCGCGAGCGATGCAGCATTTGTTTTATCGCCATAATATAAGTCAACTCTTGCAAGCAAAGCTTTTGCAGCAGTTTGTGAAACATACTGATTGCCATTGTATGTGTTCAGTGAAGTGATGGCAGCCTGCAAATCGGAAATGATTTGTTTATAAGAATCATCAACAGTGCTGCGTGCAATCGCAACTTTTGGTTGGTCGGAAACGGTAGTGATTGAAATTCCGTAAGCGGAAGTCTTGTCCCAATGCTCGCCGAACATTCTTAATAAATCAAATTCTCCTAAAGCACGTACGAACAATGCTTCTCCAAGAATATTACTTTTTTCTGTCGGGTCAACATTCGGAACATTATCAATGTTGTTGATAATCTTATTCGCAGTATATATACTGGCATATATGGCAGAGTATATTCCGGTTGTATAAATGTTTGAAGGCTGAACAGCTCTTGCTGCGATATCATTCAAATCAATCACATCATAACCTCCGGTTGTCCCATTGTCGGTATAACATTCTGCAAGCAATGGATAAGTGCCGCCATAATAATTTTTATCCTGTAATGTGCTGTACATACCGATTCTCGCACTTCGCAAACCATCTACAGAAGTGAAGATAGTTGCATCGCCTACAGCATTAGGCGAATTCACATCAAGAATTTTTTTGCAGGAAGATGATGCTATGATTACAAGAGCTAACACCAATGAATACCTGAAAAAGCTGTGAGCTGTGAGCTGCGAGCTTTGAGAAAATACAATCATCATTTTATTGAAAATATTTTTGCGCATAATCATTTTTTTAGAAGTTAAAGTTTACACCAAAAGTGAATGTGCGTGCCTGTGGATAAGCAGCATAATCAACGCCTGCAGTTTCAGGATTGCTGCCTCCGTTCGAGCTAACTTCCGGGTCGAAGCCATAATATTTTGTGAGCACCCAAAGGTTCTGCGCCTGCACATATAACCGCATTGAATTATAAACTCCGGGATGTTTTGGTTTGAATGTGTAACCAAGGTTCACCGTTCTTATGCGGAAGAAAGAAGCGTTCTCAATAAACTGTGATGACTGCTGGTTATAATTTTCAAAAATCAAAGATGCTCTTGGGATATCTGTTTTATCGCCGGGTTTTTCCCATCGCTTGTTCACAATGGTTGCATTGTTTGCATACACCTGATACAAAACATTATTCGCATCCCAGCCACCGGGGCTATTGCCGAGTGTTTGATAAGTAGTGCGGATAAGATTATACACTTTGTTTCCAATACTGAACTGTGTTGAGATAGAGAGATCCCAGTTTTTATATTTAAAATCATTCGTTAGCCCACCAAAATAATCGGGAGTTGCTTTTCCTAAAGGCTGAAGGCTATCACCAAACAAAGGGTCGCCCGTTTGCGGATCAACGCCGTTGTATTTGTAACCGATAAATGTTCCGACCGCCTGTCCAACTTTTAAAATATGTGTCGGGAATAAATCATTGTATGCAAATAGCTGTTCGTTATCTGTGTAGAGCGACAAAATTTTGTCTTTGATATAACTGATGTTAAAGCTGATAGTCCATGAAAATGTTTTGTTTCTAACGGGATATGCATTCAGTGAAAATTCAACACCTTTATTTTCTATGTTACCGGCATTCGTTGTGTATGATGAAAAGCCTGACGTAGCGGGCAACACAGCTTGTGCAAGCAATTTGGTTCTGTTGCCTTTGAAGAATTCGACCGAGCCGCTAAACTTGCCATGCAAAATTTCATAATCTACACCGATGTTCAACATTTTATTTCTTTGCCATGTCAGATTAGGATTGCCGAAACTTGAAGGTCTTAATCCTGCATTGCCATCATATCTGGAAGGAGACCAATAACTGAGATATTGAAAATCTCCGATCTCCTGATCACCGGTTAATCCGTAGCTCACACGCAATTTTAAATTAGTTAGCCATTCAGATTTTTCAAGAAATTTTTCTTTTGATAAAACCCATCCTGCAGAAAACGCAGGGAACAATCCCCAGCGTGCAGAAGGATCAAAACGTGAAGAACCGTCATAACGTGCACTTGCTGTAAGCAGATATTTTTCATCATAGATATAATTCACCCTTCCTAAAAATGAAACCAAACCCCATCCAAAATTTTGTGCTGTTGCTGAAGTGATAGTTGATGCACTTGAGATATTTTCAAGGCCGCTTCCTGTCGGGAAACCTTGCCCTTTCATAGAATTTTTTTCATAGCGCGATGATTGCACGGTGAAGCCGCCAACTGCATTAATCGTGCTCTTTCCAAATGAATTAGAGTAAGTCAAAATATTTTCATTCAACCATGTGAGGTTCCTGTAATTACCTTCAATTGCTTTACCGCCAACAGGTGCACCATCTGAAGTAATCGGGCTGAAAAATTGATTGTCGATCAAGTCTGTATAATCAGCAGTGAAAGAGCTTCGGAATTTTATGCCTTTTAAAATATCAATATCTGCAAAAGCAGTTCCAATGAAACGATAGTTGGTGGTAAACGCTTTGATTTCTTTGGCAGATTTCACGGGGTTATCGCTCAGCCAGCTTGCCTGATACAATGTGTAATCGGTATAAGTTCCATCAGGATTATAAACCGGCATTAATGGTGAAGCACCGATTGCATTCGTAACAATTCCTGTATAGGTATCATCGTTAAAACTTCTTCTGTTTTTTCCATAAGTGAAAGCCATGTTCGCGCCGATGCTCACATGATTGCTCACTTTATTATCGAGGTTCATTCTGAATGAAGCACGCTTATAATAATTTTCAATAACGATACCTTGCTGATCAAAATAATTTCCTGCAATAAAAAATTTTGTTTTGTCATTGCCACCTCGAGCAGACAGTTGCAGATTGGCAATCGGCGCAGTCCTGAATATTTGATTTTCCCAATTTGTGTTCACGCCTGTGTTCCATGAATCGGGCAGCGGGTTTGTAAGAACACTTGGATCAAAGCCGGGATATGCATCTTCAAAAGGAGTCGGATCTTGCTGATATAATTTAAAATCCTGTTGCCTTGCATCTTCTGTTAATGCAATAAAACCTTTGCTATCTAAGAAAGGGATTTTTCTTGCTACATTTTGAATGCCAGCAAAACTGTTGAAGCTGAATTCTGTTTTTCCATTTTTCCCTCTTTTGGTTGTAATAAGAACAACTCCATTTGCCGCTCTCGCTCCATATATGGAAGCAGATGATGCATCTTTTAAAATTTCTATCGATTCAATATCATCAGGATTAATATCACTGATCGAGCTGATGTTTTGTCCGCTTCCTTGTTCATCACCATTTGTATTATAAGAAGTAGATAATGATGAATTGCTTTCGCTGAGCATCGGCACTCCATCAACAACGTAGAGCGGGTTATTAGCACCACGAACGCTCACGAGCAAACCTGCGCCGGGCGTGCCTGATGGCGTTGTCACCAATATGCCCGCCACTTTTCCCTGAATACTACTTGCTAAATTTGAAACCGGCTGGTCTTTGAATTCTTTGTTGCGAACGGAAGATATTGCGCCGGTAATGTCGCTCTTTTTCTGTGTGCCATAACCCACAACTACAACATCACTTAATTGGCTTTTTGTTTCTTCAAGGCTCACATCGATTGCGGTGCGGCCTTTCACTTCAATTGTTTTTGATTTGAAGCCTACATAGGAAATTTCAATCACATCATTTGGCGAATTCAACGTGATAGAATAGCTGCCGTCGGCTGCGCTGTTCGTACCTTTTGCGGTGCCTTTCACAACTATCGATGCGCCGGCAATCGGCTTGCCATCAGCATCCTTAATAGTTCCTTTCACAACATGCGTTTGAGCAAAAATCACCGAAGGGAAAAACATACACAGAAAGATGGCGGCCTTAGCCACAAAGCTTTTGGTGGTTTGGTTCATAACAGTCATTTTGGTTTTTTAATGAAAGAAGAATAAAGAAAAGCAAGCAACTGTTTCAGAATATGAATTTCATTAAGTCAGACGTAATAAAAATCAAGTCAGTATTTTTTTGGGAAAAATAATTTTTAAATTGATTATCAATTATTTTAGTTTGGTCAAAATTTGGTAATTTAGTGAGTCAAAAAAAGCTAACTATTTCTTCTATCTCTTCTGACCTGAAAAATATCGTATTTAAAATTATTTGAATTTAAGATAAATGTTGCTATCGGAAAGAATGAAAAAGGCAATTCAGTCACATCCTGAAATTGTTTCAGCATTGCGATTAAAAGGTAAAGAACTGCGCTGGGAAAAATTTACGCGCACACATTTTAATTTGATAGCAAGGATTATCAACAGAATAATCAGCAAAGAAATTTTAGCGAACGAAGGCTTGCTGGAAATGCATTTGATTATTGGCAAACTGCAACTGGAAAAGCAATTGTTCACTTTGAAACAAAATAATGTTCATGATTTTATAAGATATATCGGCAACCTGAGCGAGTATCGTGTGTTCAATTGGATCAGTGGAAAAACGTTGCAAAGCTATTGGCATGGCGGAGAGGCAAAATATGTGAAGATAAATGCGCTGCTTGTTTTTTTGCAGGTGCCTTTTATGGAATGGGATGCATGGCAGAAAGATGAAAACAAAAAAAGCGAAAAATATAAATCAAGTCTCTCGAAAATCCCGTTGGCAGCAATGGGACTAAACAAGTCTTCCCTATCAATCATCAAGAATTATTATCTCGGAAATTATTTTTTGTATTATCAAAAAACAGATGGAAGCCGGAATATCATCAAAACACCATTCATATTAAAGGAACTCGAGAATGGACAAGTGATTGTGAAATCAGTATCAGAAGGACATCGTTATAGCGGCAAAGTGATGGGCATTCGCGATGGTTGCTTATACATTAATTGCCAGAACCTGGATTTTGAAGAAATAGAACAATACATTTTTAATATTGGTCTTGAAACAAAACCACAAGTGCTTTTTGGGGTATCCAACACCGTTAGTGTGAAGAATAGACAGGCTGTTGCATTGAAAAATATTCTGGTGAAGCAGCAAACCAATGATCCGGGATTTGAAAATATTCAGGAAACTGAAATCCCTTTTGCAAAAAAATATGCATCACAAACAGAAGAGGCGATTATTATTAATTATCTAAAACAATCTGCTACAAATGTAATCACAACTCAACCATGTTGTAATCTTAATGACCTGCTTGATTTGAAAGGATAAATCTTAGTATGCAACCATTATTTGAATGTCAAAATGAATGAAAATTGATGCGGTCGAATGCCTGTTCGCCATTCATAAAATTAAATACTCGCAAGACTTCATTTTTGGTAAATTCGGCGTTCATTTGCAATTCTAAAACCAAACATTATGAGGAAACTCCGGCTGTATCTTCCGGGAAAATTATTTTTCCTGTTTACATTCTTGTTGACAAATTATCTCGCGTCCGCACAGGAAACATTTCCTGTGAATGGCGTCGCAGATTTACGCTCAGATTATTTTGCATTCACGAATGCAACGATTGTGAAAGATGCTCAGACAACTTTACAAAATGCAACGCTTATTATTAAACAAGGAAAAATTGTTGCTGTAGGAACAAATATTGCTGTGCCGAAAGATGCAGCAGTGCTTGATTGCAAAGGCAAATACATTTATCCTTCATTCATCGATTTGTTCAGTGATTATGGAATTCCTCCTCTCGCACCGAGTCAAAACCGCACAGATTTTTTTAAATACCAGAACATCAGCAACACTAAAGGCGCTTATGGCTGGAACCAGGCATTGAAACCTGAAGTTGATGCATCAAAATTATTCAGCGTAAATAATGACAAAGCAAAAGATTTGCGTGGCATTGGTTTTGGAACAGTGCTTTCTCATCAACAAGATGGCATTGCGAGAGGAACAGGCGCTTTGGTGACTTTAGGAAATGACAAAGAAAATTTGTTGATGGTGAAAGACAAAGCTGCTGCGTTTTATTCATTCAATAAAGGAAGCTCCACACAGGATTATCCAAATTCATTAATGGGAGAGATAGCATTGCTTCGCCAGACTTATCTGGATGCACAATGGTACAAAGGCAAACCTGCAACAGAAGGCGTTAATATCAGTCTGCAATCATGGAACGATAATCAAACGCTGCCACAAATTTTTGAAGCCAATGATAAGTGGAATGATTTGCGTGCGTTGAAAATTGCAAATGAATTCGGTGTTCAATATATTATTAAAGGTGGCGGCAATGAGTATGAAAGAATGGATGAAATGAAAGCGAGCAAAGCTTCATTCATCCTGCCATTAAATTTTCCATTGGCAGTCGATATTGAAGATGCAAATGATGCGAGGATTGTTTCGCTTGCTGTGATGAAGCATTGGGAAATGGCATCGCTTGAACCGGGAATGTTTGAAAAAGCGGGAATCAATTTTGCGCTGACAACATCAGGGTTAAAAAATTCTTCTGATTTTCTTGCTAACCTTCGCAAAGCAATTGAAAATGGTTTGAGCGCAACAAAGGCGCTGGAAGCATTGACCAAAACGCCTGCTTCATTAATCGGTGCTTATGACAAAGTGGGAAGTATTGATGTTGGCAAGCTCGCTAATTTCATTATCACCAGCGGATCAGTGTTTGATGAGAAAACAATCTTCTTTCAAAACTGGGTGCAAGGGAAAAAATATATGTTGAATGAAAACGGCTGGAATGATTATCGCGGAAATTATAAGCTCACATTAAAATCTCAAAATAAAAATAAAGAATATACAGTTGAAGTGAAAGGCACACCTGACAAGCTTTCTGCAACAGTTCAACCTGTCGGCGATACAGTGAAAACAGATGTGAATGTTTCTGTTTCAGGAAAGATGGCAAAGATTACATGGAGCATGAAAAGCGACAGCCCTAAATTAAGTAGCTTAACTGGTTTGATTGAAGATAAAATGTGGGTGGGCAATGGTTACAGCAGTGATGGCGATATGCTGAGCTGGAATATGCAATATGCTTCTGCATTTGTGGAGAAACCTGATACCAGCAAGAAAAAAGATGAGAAGAAAAATACTATTAATAAAACAGTTGTCTATCCTTTCAATGGATATGGTTCGCCTGAAGTTGCGAAGCAGCAGGACTTGCTGATTAAAAATGCAACAGTGTGGACGAATGAAAAAGAAGGAAACCTTGATAACACAGACGTATTAATAAAGAATGGAAAAATAGTTTCAATCGGGAAAAACTTAAACGCAGGAAATGCAAAAGTGATTGATGGAACCGGCAAGCATTTAACAGCAGGGATTATTGATGAGCATTCGCATATTGCAGTGACAGGAAGTGTGAATGAATGTTCGCAGTCAGTGACAGCAGAAGTGAGGATTGCTGATGTGATTGACCCCGAAGATATTCAGATTTACAGGCAGCTTGCAGGTGGAGTGACAAGTGCGCATGTGCTTCATGGAAGCTGCAACACTATTGGCGGACAAACACAACTGATAAAACTTCGCTGGGGCAGCAATGCAGAAGCGATGAAGTTTGCAAACTGGGATCCATTCATAAAATTCGCTTTGGGCGAAAATGTGAAACGTTCTTTCGGTGAAAGCAATAACCGTTTTCCTGACACGAGAATGGGAGTGGAGCAAGTGCTGGTGGATGCATTTTCCCGTGCAAAAGACTATCAGAACGCAGGCGCAGGCAAGCGCAAAGATTTAGAGCTTGAAACGCTTTCTGAAATTTTAAATCACAAACGTTTTATTACTTGTCATTCTTATGTTCAAAGCGAAATCAATATGCTGATGCATGTAGCAGATACTTTTGGTTTCAGAGTGAACACATTTACGCATATACTTGAGGGTTATAAAGTGGCAGACAAGATGAAAGCGCATGGAGCAGCAGCTTCTACTTTCAGCGATTGGTATAATTATAAAATGGAAGTGCAGGATGCAATTGCATACAATGCAGCCATCATGCAAAAAGAAGGATTGATAGTTGCTATCAACAGCGATGATGCGGAACAGGCAAGACATTTGAACCAGGAATCTGCAAAGACTGTGAAGTATGGAAATGTTGCAGAAACGGAAGCATTGAAAATGTGTACGCTTAATCCTGCAACCATGCTTCATGTTGCAGACAGAGTCGGCAGCATAAAAGTCGGCAAAGATGCAGATGTTGTTTTATGGAATGATAATCCGCTGAGTGTATTCGCTAAACCTGAGAAAACAATTGTGGACGGCATTGTTTATTTCGATGTTGAAAAAGATTTGCAGATGCGCAAAGAAATTGCTGCGGAAAGAAATCGCCTGATACAAAAAATGATTGGTGCAAAAAAAGACGGCGCAAAAACAACACCTGCTGTTTATTCATTTGATGCCATCAACGAATGCGAAATTGACCATCATACAAAAAACAGCATTTTCGAAATTCAAAATCAATCAGGCAATTAATCTTTGCTTACAACGAATAATAAAAATTATATGAAAAAAATATTTTTGAGCATTGCAATCATTTCTTTCGTTTCAATGTCTCACGCTCAGGAAACAATTTCTCCTGCGCCACCGCAAAAT
>DATGIX010000139.1:0-10531 GCA_035295505.1 Puia sp.
ATTATTAATTAATAATTACTAATTAATAATTGAGAACCGCTGCCCTAAAAAAATTTTCCAGACCTTTAAAATATAAGCGTTTCTCGCCCGTCTACTATTTCAAGTATGGATGAGATGTTGACGATAAAACCTGTCATGAGCAGTCCGACGCGGAAAAATATCAGCAGCGTTATCAGCCAGTTTGGCAAGCGGCTTTTTGGCTTCATCCGCCAGCGGGTGAACAATGAAGCCGATGCGGAAGATATTTTGCAGGATGTGTGGTACCAACTGACTGCGACTGTTGACACGGAGCCGATTGAACAGGTGAGCAGCTGGCTTTTCACAGTGGCGAGGAATAAAATCATCGATAGCTATCGCAAGAAAAAACCGGAATCGCTGGAAGATGCACTGAGCTATGAAAGCGAAGAAGGCGAAATCAATTTCAAAGAAATTTTGCTGGCAGATAAAAACAGCAATCCTGAAACAGAACATTTGCGCAATATGTTCTGGAAAGAATTGCAGGACGCACTGGAAGAACTTCCCGAAGAACAACGCAATGTTTTTATCTGGAACGAGCTGGAAGATGTTCCGTTCAAAGAAATTGCGGAGAAGACTGGCGTGCAGGTCAACACGCTCATCAGCCGCAAGCGCTATGCAGTGCTGCATTTGCGCGACCGGCTACAAACATTATACAACGAGATTATTAATTATTAAAAAAGATTTTTTATGAGACCAGGATTTAACAAACGAAAACTTGCATATATGATACCACTTGGGATTTTAGGTATCGCAGCTTTTCTGGGGATTTTCGGAGGCATCGTGATGTTGTTGTGGAATAATGTGCTTGTGCCTGTGCTGCATATTTCGCTTATCAGCTTTTGGCAGGCAGTGGGCATTCTTGTGCTGAGCAAAATATTATTCGGCGGATTTCGCGGCGGTGGACCATGGGGGCGCAGGCGCGAATGGAAAGAAAAAATGCGCCAGCGTTGGGAAAACATGACGCCGGAAGAAAAAGAAAAATTTAAGGAAGAATGGCAAAACCGCTGTGGCCGCAGGTTTGGAAGAAGATTTGACGAAGGAAGATTTGGAGAAGAAAAAAGAACGGAACAGCAGTCGTGAGTAGAGGGAAAAGGAATTATTAATTAATAATTATCAATTAATAATTCCTTATTACAAATCATCATTAAAAGAACAATCATGCAAACTATCACTGCATTACCAAATACTCAGCAACAACCGCTTAATTATTTTCAGAAAATGGTTGATTGCATTACTACTCCAAAAAGCAAAGTATTGAGCCAGTGGACAGTTGAGCAATTGCACATCTCGCCTTATCAGCATATTCTTGAAGTGGGCTTCGGATTAGGGAACACGCTTCGCGAAGTAGCTAATAAATTATCAGTCGGCTTCATTGCAGGTGTTGATGAATCTGTTGACATGTTCCGGCAAGCGAACAGAAAAAATAAAATTTATCTGCAGAAAGATTTGATGCAACTGCATATTGGGACTGTGAATGAGCTTCCTTATCCATCTCAATATTTTCACAGCATTTATTCCACACATATTTACTCTTCGTGGAAAGAGCCGCAATACAATTTCATGAAAATGCAATCGCTGCTGAAAACCGGCGGCAGGCTTGTAACTGTATTTCAGCCTCATTTTGCAAAAACAGAAAAAGAGCTTTGGAATGCTGCTGAAAAAATCCAGACTGAATATCACGAAGCCGGATTAACGGATATACGTATCTCATTTCGAGATATGAGCCCGACAAACGCTATTGCAGCAGTAGGGTTTAAAGAATAATTTTCTTTAATTATTCTTTAGTAATTATGAATTAATAATTCTTCCGGTACCAGTTCTCTCTCTTCAATCCGCTGCGGATTGCGACAGTCCATTCAACTACTATACTACCATAATTGAGCTTTGGCTTAGTAAGTGCTATTGCCTGAGTTTTCGTAAATCAGATTTTGAAAAACAGTTTTATGATATAAAATAAATATTTCAAAAATGTTTTCAAGAAAAGGGATTCGGAAAATAGTGATTATTGTTTTGCTTTATGCAGTTGCATTCATCGCATTTCCATTGCTCGAAAAAACAAGCCCATCGGGACCATGCACTCCCGGCTTAGGGATAATGGAGATTTTTTTATTGCCATTTATCAGCGGGTTTTTGTTTATCATAAGCAGTATAAAAGTTTCAAGAGGGAATAAAACAAGTTTTGTTCCTGCGATGATTCACTTAATAGTGGTGATTGGTTTTTTAATATTGCTATTAATAAGCAAACATTAATAGTTTATAATAATTTCAACAGGCATTTGTAAATTAAATTCTCCCTGTTCCTTTGCACGGAAAATTAATGAACTTTGCAGCAATGCAATCAATCATTGAAAACAATATTCAGACGCTTCCGGTGATGGAAGCTTTTTATACCCTTCAGGGCGAAGGATTTCATCAGGGAAGAGCGGCTTATTTCATCCGGCTGGGCGGCTGCGATGTTGGCTGCGTTTGGTGCGATGTTAAAGAAAGCTGGGACGCGGGCAAGCATCCAGTGAAGACGATTGAAGAAATTGTGAACGAAGCGAGAAAAGCAGTTGGCAGTTGGCAGTTGGCATCAAGTAATGAACCACAAACTACAAACCGCAAACCACAAACTACAAACATAGCCATCATTACTGGTGGTGAACCGCTCATGCATGATTGTACACAGCTCACGAAATCCTTGCGCAGCGCAGGTTTCAGCACGCATATTGAGACATCAGGATCGAGCCCGTTGAGCGGTGATTGGGATTGGATTTGTTTCTCGCCAAAAAAATTCAAAGCACCAACACCTGAGATTTTCGAAACTGCAGATGAATTGAAAGTGGTGGTGTTCAACAAAAGCGATTTTGAATGGGCAGAAAAAAATGCAACACTTGTCTCTCCGAAATGCAAATTATTTCTGCAACCCGAATGGAGCAAATCATCTGTCGTTACTCCATTAATCATTGATTATATCAAACAAAATCCTCAATGGGAATTTTCGTTGCAGCTTCATAAATATATTCATGTGCCTTGATTTCAAAAAGGTAACACCTTTTGAAATTCATTTTTATAAGGCAATCATAAAGTATCTCTGCAGGTTATGTGCTTTGCGTTTTCATTTGTAATTTTCAGTTATGAAATATCTGTTCATTATCCTATTTATGATCTCGTGCCATTTTTCATGGGCACAATACAATCCTGAAAAGGTGAAACCAAAAGCAGCGCAGCTTTATTCCAAGGCGCTGGAGATTGCACATGACGGACAATTCAAAGAAGCAATCGAGATATTGCAGCAATCAATCAAAATAGAACCTTTGTTTGAAGATGCCTTTCTTTCTATGGCAGGCATGTATGGCGAATTAAAAAATTATCAGGCAGCCATCGACAACTACGAAAAAGCAAGGAGTATAGACAGCGCTTATTTTATCGACTATAATCTTTCCTATTCTATCAACCTCGCAGGCAAAGGCGATTTTGAAAAAGCACTTGATGCAGTGAACATTTTTTTGAGCATCCCAAACCTGAACTCATCAAGCATTAAAGCGGGCAGTTTCAGAAAAAAATGTTACCAGTTTGCAGTTGACTATGCAAAAAAACATTTGCAAAGCAATTACAAATTTGAACCTCAGAACTTGGGTGACAGCATCAACACAGAAGTTTCAGAATATTATCCAACGCTCACAATTGATGCAAATAAGCTAATCTTCACAAGGCGTGTCAATAACGACAACGAAGATTTTTTTGAGTCTGATTTTATTGATGGCAAATGGAGCAAAGCAAAAGGCCTTGAAGGAAATATCAACACGAATATGAATGAAGGCGCACAAAATATTTCGCAAGACGGGCAGTGGCTTATATTCACCGGTTGCAATTTTCCAGAAGGATTTGGAAGTTGTGATCTCTATATTTCTTATCTCGATAAAGATGGATGGAGCATGCCTGAAAATTTGGGAAGGACTGTGAACTCTGAATTTCATGAGTCGGGGCCATCGCTTTCTCCAGACAAAAGAGATTTATATTTTGACAGCAACAGACCGGGCGGCTACGGAGGCAATGATATTTATGTGAGCCATCGCTTACCGAATGGCCGCTGGAGCGAGCCTGAAAACCTAGGGCCGGAAATAAATACGATTGGCGATGAAAGTGCGCCATTTATTCATGCTGATAACCAAAGTTTATATTTCACTTCAAGCGGGCATTTGGGTTATGGGGGCGATGATTTATTTGTGTCCAGAAAAGATGCCAGTGGAAAATGGTCGAAGCCTGAAAATCTTGGCTATCCGATCAATACGATTGAAAACGAAGGGAGCATTGTGATTTCTGCGGATGGTAAAACAGCTTATTATGCAAGCGACAGAGCTGACAGCCGGGGCGGATTGGATCTTTATAGTTTTCAGGTACGCGATGACGTTAGACCGATAAGGACATTATGGATCAAAGGAAAAGTATTTGATACAAAAACTAAAAAAGGCTTGCCTTCTGCAGTGGAGCTGATCGATCTTGTATCTAAACAAATCGTGAGCAAAGTGCAAACAGATGAAACCGGAAATTATTTCATCACGCTCCCCATCGGAAAAGATTATGCATTCAATGTGAACAGGAGGGGTTATCTTTTCTTTTCAGAAAATTTCCCGCTCAGCAAAAAACTGCCTGATTCAACTTATAATATTGATATTCCTTTGCAGCCCATCGAAGCAAATGCGATGGTGGTGCTGAAAAATATTTTCTTTGATGTAAATAAATATGACATCAAAAATGAATCACAGGCAGAGCTTGACGAAGTGATTTCATTGATGAAAGAAAATCCATCCATTAAAATAGAAATAGATGGGCATACAGATAATGTTGGTAAGCCGATTGATAATTTAAAACTTTCAGAGAACCGCGCAAAAGCAGTGATAGCCTATCTTACAGCGAAAGGAATTAATGCTGTACGCTTATCATCCAAAGGCTTTGGTGACACGAAACCAGTTGCAGATAATAAGACAGAGGAAGGCAAAGCCAAGAACAGAAGAACTGAATTGAAAGTGGTGAGCAACTGATTTTAATCTTCATAAAATAAAGCTTCCTGCAAAAAATTACAGGAAGCTTTATTAAAGAAAGTTACAGCTTCACAAATTTCTTCACTACGTTTTCACTGCTGTTCGTAGAAATTATTTTTACAAAATAAACTCCGGATGCAAGGTTCGCGACATTTAATTGCAATGTTGTTTGTTCAGCGGAAAATACTTTTGTAATCAATGGTGTTCCGTTTATGTCTGTAAGTGTTATTGAAATTCTGCTATCGGCAGAAGACGCAATTCTTATATTCAATATATCATTCGCCGGATTAGGATAAATAGCAGTTGTGGCAATTGTTTCTTCTGTTGCGGTTGGCTCCATTTTAGTTGAAATTGAATTATCCTGTGCAAAACCGCAAGCAGCGCTTCCCATCCATATTTCTGATCCATACGTGTACGACGAACCCGTAAATGCAAGTTTGTTTCCTACCATTACCATATTTGCTATGCAGCACATTCCATTTAAAGAAGGATCACTCACCGAATTTGTTCCATAAGAAGTTCCATCGGTAGTCCATAACGAACCATAGTTCAGAAAATATAATTGATTTCCTGCTCCTGTCAAATTGCTGATGCCGTAACTACCATCGATACCAGGAGTAATATCTTTCACCAGCTTGGTTCCGCGGGAAGTGCCATCGCTCTCCCACAATTCGTAACCATGAGCACTATCGGTTGCTGTAAAAAACAAAAGCGATCCTGTGCCGGTTAGCATTGAGGGAAAAGATGAAGCATAACTCTGCGGAAAAATATCCTTCACCATTTTCGTTCCTTGTGGAGTGCCGTCGCTCTCCCACAATTCATAACCTGCAGTTGTGTTGAAATCATTTGCAGTAAAAAACATTTTTCCGTTTGCCTGTGCAAAAGGAATCCACGAAGCGACATACAGACTCTTAACCATTGACGCATTAAAACTGCCATCGACCACCCATAGATCTTCATAAAAATTGACAGGGTCATATGCAGAGAAATAAAGTTTTTGTTTGAACGCAAATAAATTCTGCGGATATGAAGCCCCATTGAGCGATACTGCTTTTGTGCCTGCACTGGTACCATCAGTTACCCATAACTCGAGTGAGTATGTGTTCACATTATAGTTCATAAAATAGAGGTATTTGCCAACAGGCGTAGCTGTTATTGCATACCAGGGATTGATGTCGGTTTTGACAGCATAAGTTCCTGCCGTTGTGCCATCAGTGCGCCAGAGTTCCTGTTGATAGGTTGTATTGTTGAAAATTATCAGATATAAGAGATTTTCTGTTGCAACCGGACCTGATGGCGGGTTTTCGACATAACCACTGTCGTTAATCAGGTTTTCAAATGATGGAACAGAAATCATGGAAGTTCCTTTTTCAGTGCCGTCTGTTTTCCAGAGCCTGCTCACTAAAAAAATATCCGATCCATGATCTTGTCTTGGCACAGGGTTGTCGATGTTTGCAAAGAAGTACGTGGCATTTTTATAATTAGCAGGAAGATAAGGCCACGAATCAAATGAGCCTTTGTAAATATCTTTTATTACATGTGTGCCTGCATCAGTTCCATCGGTAATGCGCATTTCATGGCCATACTCGGGATCGTATGCTGCAAATAAAAGGCTGCGATTATCCGGAGAAGGTGTTAACCAGACAGGGTTGGAAGATGCTGTGCTTGATTGATTGATATTTTTTACCATCCATGTTCCCTGCGCTGTTCCATCTGTTCTCCATAATTCAAAACCAGTCTTGCCATCATAAGCTTCGAACAAGCTCACGCCTCTTCCGAGATAACTGATATTGGTTATCCATGCACTGTAAACACCGGGATTAATTTCTTTCACTATCTGAGTGCCCTGAGATGTGCCATTGCTTTTCCATAATTCATAACCGTTTTGGTCATCATAAAAAGAAAAAAGCAAAGAGCCATTCGCGTTCATCATATGTTTAAACAAATAAACATTGTGGCCGCCAGGATTTATGTCTTTCACTTGTGCAGTTCCTGCGGCTGTTCCGTCAGTTTTCCATAATGTCTGGTCGCTTCCGTTGTATACTGAAAAAAATATGTTATTGTTTACCGAAACAAAATTATACATGTTATTGACAAACGCTCCCGGAGTTGTGTTGATCGCTTTTACTAATTCCACATTATTAGAAGCATTAGATGGATCATACTTGCACAATTCGGGACCATAGCCATCGGAACTATAACCAGTAAAATAAAGAACATTTTTTATCTTCTGAAAATGATAAACCCCGTCGCCATCTAAATATATATTGTTCGCATTATTTATTTTATGTGTGCCACTCATTGTTCCGTCCGAAACCCAGAGCTGTAGCCCGGAGCCATCATCAGCAGAAAAATAAACAGCTCCATTTAAAGAAGTCAGGTAAGTAGGATTGCTGCCGTAACCGTATGGATTAATAGAATTTAAAATGACTGTTCCTGCTGTTGTTCCGTCCGAATAAGCAAGTTCGGGCGCCCATCCATAATTTTGAATGCTGAAAAAAATATGTCCATTCACATTTGTGATCTGCCTTCCCTGCGAAGAAGAATTGAAGTTGTTATAAAAATCTGCAACCAGCACTGTTCCATTTGCAGTTCCGTCAGTTTTCCAAAGCTGAGAGGCTGTGGTTCCGTGAAAAAAATCATCTGTAAAAAAATAAAGAACTCCATTTACATCTGTAAGGTAAGTTGGGTTTGCAGCACCTGAGCTGCCTAAATCAATAATCATTTGTGTTCCCTGAGCAGTTCCATCACTAACCCAAATAGTTTGAACGGATGAACCGTTAGTTGCACTAAAAAATAATTTGCTTCCGGAAACTGTGATATCACGAATATTAGATGATGAAGTACCGGGGATTATATCCTGGATCATATAAGTTCCCTGACTAGTTCCATCGCTCCTCCAAAATTCTGCACCATGAATTCCATCGTCAGCAGAAAAATAAGCTACCCCATTCAATATTGCATAATAAGTATCTGAATGCCCCCAGTCGTAACCATCAAAAATGGTGTTGTTGGTTGGATTAGCATCTTTGGATTTATTAGCATCTATTACATGAAAACTTTGCGCAGTTATTATATTTGATATGCATGCAAACAGTACAACAAGCATAATGATGCGTTGATAAATATGTTTCATAAAATCTTTTTAAGGTGATGGGTTGAAGATTTAGTGAGCAACAATTTGTTTCAGCTCTTCTTTGCTCAAAGAAGGAGATTCTTTCTTTTTCATTTTATCAATAGACATGAGCGCCGCTTTTTCGGCATGTTCCTTTTTAGATAGAGCAGTATTTTCTCTTTCTGAAAATGTAGCGCTTGAATTTGCTGATTTAAAAGCAGGTGAATTTTTGAGCTGTGGAATATTATCCGGCCGGCTCATTGCAGCAAATTCATGGTACACTATTTTTCCGTTCAATAAAATATCATAACCGAAATTTTTATTCGGCGCCTGATAAACTTGATAAGTATAATTTGTGACTGCAGCATGAGCGGGTGTATTGACCGGCTGCTTTTGTAATGATGCTGACTGCTGTGCCTTTGCGCAATTAATTGTTATCAGCCAGATGCCGACAAGGAAAGTAATTTTTGATTTCATGATTTTAATTTTTAATGATTAGATGAATTAGAAGAAAGAATATATTGATGAAATAATGTCAAAAGTATTTTCGGGTTACCTGCACAGCTAATTGAAATATGCAACAGACAAAAACCCTGTTGCATAAATCGTAATTATTAAAAGAGTTCTGATACCCTATTTTGTTTTTTGCATATCTCAAAAAAACATTTTGAATAATTAGTAAAAAGCAATAAAAAAAAGTATCGCAATTGCGATTCTTAATAAAAAAACCGGCGTCTGAAATAGTGCGCCGGTTATATTTTATTAATCAGTCATTTTTGATGTATTCGATCTGTCTGCCTTGTGTAACTGTTTCACCAGGAATGTACCATACTCCATCAGCATCATAGGTGGATTCATGAGTTGAGGTAGGATATCCTAAGTTGTTATAAGTGTTTTGGCAGAAAGACAAACAGCACAGATTTCTATATTGCCGCAATATTTCAAAATATCTGCCTTCAATGCATCAATGCAATGTTGCTCATCATCAATAATAATTGCTTTTATCATTTAATATTCTTTGAAGATAACCCTCAAAAAAACACATCCTTTGAGTAAGTAGTTTTATATTTGGCAGCACCTTATCCGCTGTTTTATGAACGATGAATTATTGTACCAGCTTGCGTTGACGCAGGTTCCGAATATCGGTTGTGTTCGCGCAAAAATTTTGATTGCAAATCTTGGCGATGCTTCTTTGGTTTTTAAAACAAAAAAATCTCAGCTCGAAAAAATTGAAGGTATTGGGGAAATCGGTGCAAAGTCTATTTTCAATTTCAAAGATTTTTCAAGAGCTGAAGAAGAAATTGCATTTATCAAAAAATATAAGATTACCCCCCTTTTTATCAATGATAAAAATTATCCGCAAAGATTATTGAATTGCTACGACCCGCCAACTATTCTATTTTACAAAGGCACTGCAAATCTGAACGCATCTAAAATTATTGCAGTGATTGGAACACGCAATAACAGCGACTATGGGAAACATGCGACAGAAAAACTAATTAAAGAATTATCAGGCGAGAATATCTTGATCGTAAGTGGTCTTGCATTTGGCATTGATGGCATTGCACACAAAGCTTCATTAAAAAATAATCTTCACACCATTGGCGTGCTCGCTCACGGACTCGACAGCATTTATCCACCGGAACATAATTCATTGGCAAAAAATATGACGAAGCAAGGCGGTTTGCTCACTGAGTTTATGAGCGGCACAAAACCTGACAGGCATAATTTCCCCGGGCGCAACAGAATTGTTGCGGGCATGAGCGATGCAACGATTGTTATTGAGACCAGCCTGAAAGGCGGAAGCATGATTACTGCAGAATTAGCGAATGGATATAATAAAGATGTGTTTGCATTTCCCGGAAAAATAACTGACAGCAAAAGTGCAGGCTGCAATCATCTTATTAAAAATAACAAAGCCATTTTGCTCACTGATGCACAACAATTAGTGGAAGCAATGGGATGGGAAGAGAAACAAAAAGCAAAACCAAAAAAGCAGAAAGAATTATTTATAGAACTAAGTCATGAAGAAAAAATCATTATTGATTTATTGAATGAAAAACAAATGCTGCACATTGATGAGCTGAATTTTAAAAGCGGGCTTAGCAGCAGTGCAGTTGCGGCGGCAATCTTAAGTTTAGAGTTGCAAAGTATTGTGAGCTCCTTGCCAGGAAAAATGTATGCTTTAAATCCTTAAAACGTCATAATCGTTGTTCATCATATTACTAACGTACAAGCACAACCGTTCCTCTCATTACAAACAACTCTCCTGTATCACAAACAAGCTCTGCCATATAAACATAAGTGCCGGTCGGCGAAGGTTGGCCTTTATAATTTCCATTCCATCCAGATGAACGATCATCAATGTTGATAT
>DATGIX010000140.1:0-5155 GCA_035295505.1 Puia sp.
TTCCAGGCATGTGAAGAGGCGATTTGCCGGCTCATAAATGCAAATAAGAAAACCATCACAGCGAGCACTAAAAAGAAACGAAGAAATAGAGCCATAAAAGAAGTATTTGAATGTAAGGTAAAATTTTTGCGTCATACAGGAATCTCGTTGCGCTCCTTGCCTTCGTTGCGTGAAACCGTGAAACATAAATTTTGATGCAATCTAAATTGCCATTATTTTTGCGCCACAATTATGAATTACAACTTGCATATCCACCATCATCATACTTTCCCAAAGGGGTAAGCCGTTGGTGTTTTATGCAATCGCAATAAAAAATTAAGGGCTTACAACTGTAAGCCTTTTTTATTTGTAGAAATATTAGCCGCAGATTACACGGATTTTCACAGATATGGATTTTCATCTGTGCCCTCTGTGTAATCTGCGGCAAAAAATAAAATCAATAATGGAAAAATTAAAAATCGCGATCCAAAAAAGCGGCAGGCTGCACGACGGCTCTGTGAACCTGTTGAAGGAATGTGGCATCGATGTTGTGAATGGCGTGAACAAACTGAAAGCAGAAGCAAATAATTTTCCTTTGGAAGTTTATTTTTTTCGAGATGACGATATCCCTCAATATGTGGAAGATGCAGTGGCAGATATTGGCATTGTTGGTGAGAACGTGATGTATGAAAGCAATAAAAAAGTTGCTTTTGTGGAAGAGCTTGGCTTCGCTACTTGCCGGTTGAGCATCGCCGTTAGAAAGGGAGAGGAATATAAAAATGCTTCTTATCTGAATGGAAAAAAAATTGCCACTTCTTATCCGGTGCTGCTGCAAAATTTTTTAGATAAGAATAACGTGAAAGCGGAAATCCATGAAATCAGCGGAAGCGTGGAAATTGCTCCCGGCATCGGTTTGGCTGATGCGATTTGTGACATTGTAAGCAGCGGCTCTACTTTATTCATGAATGGTTTGCAGGAAGCAGAAATGGTTTTGAAATCGCGAACGGTCCTTATCAAGAATAATAAATTAAGTGAGGAGAAAGAAAATCTGTTAAAGAAATTATTATTCAGGATTCAGTCAGTAAAGAAAGCGAAGAACAATAAATATATTTTATTAAATGCACCAAATGAAAAACTAAAAGAAATCATCAGTCTGTTGCCGGGCATGAAAAGCCCGACTGTATTGCCTTTGGCAGAACCTGGCTGGAGCAGCGTTCATAGTGTTTTAAATGAAAATGATTTTTGGGAGATCATTGAAAAACTAAAGGCAAATGGTGCGCAAGGGATTTTAGTGGTGCCGATTGAGAAGATGATAATGTGACAACGCTGATAGACACGAATTGAAACGAATTAATGCGAATAACATGCAGACAATAAAATATTCAAACAATAAAGATTGGACTGAAATCTTAAAGAGACCTGTTTATGACTCTGCTTCGTTAGAAAAGAAAGTTAAGAAGATATTAAGTGAAGTAAAGAATAAAGGTGATAAAGCAGTTAAAAAATTCACAGAAGAATTTGATGGCGTGAAGCTGAAACATTTCTCCGTAAGTAATGATGAATTTGCTGAAGCTGAAAAATTGTTGAGCAATGAACTGAAAGAAGCAATCATTGTCGCAAAAAATAATATCGAAAAATTTCATGCTGCACAATTGCAGCCGGTTGAAATGATCGAAACAATGCCCGGCGTGAAATGTTGGCGAAAAAATGTGGCTATAGAGAAAGTGGGCTTGTATATTCCCGGAGGAAGTGCGCCTTTATTTTCAACCTTATTAATGCTTGGGATTCCTGCAACTATTGCAGGCTGCAAAAGAATAATTGTTTGTTCTCCGCCTGATAAGAATGGGAAATTATATCCTGCCATTTTATTTGTTGCACAATTATTAGGTATTAAAGATGTTTTCAAGATTGGAGGTGTTCAGGCAATTGCAGCAATGGCTTATGGAACGGAAACCGTTCCTGCTGTATATAAAATCTTTGGGCCGGGCAATCAATTTATTACTTGTGCAAAACAATTGATTCAACAAGATGGGATTGCAATAGACATGCCTGCTGGTCCGAGTGAAGTTGCTGTATATGCAGATGAGTCTGCCAACACGTCTTTTGTTGCGGCGGATTTATTATCACAGGCAGAACATGGTGCAGACAGTCAGGTTGTGTTGGTAACTAACGCTGCCGATTTATCCCGAAGCATTAAAGATGAAATCAAAAAACAATTGGAGAAATTGCCAAGAAAACAAATTGCAAAACTTGCATTGGAAAAAAGCAAAATAATTGTAGTGAAGAATGATGAAGAAGCAATGGAAGTGCTCAATGAATATGCGCCCGAGCATTTGATTTTAAGTTGTAAAAATGCTGAACAATTAGCTGCAAAAGTGGTGAATGCCGGTTCTGTATTCATCGGAAATTATTCTCCGGAAAGCGTAGGTGATTATGCAAGCGGAACGAACCACACGCTGCCAACAAACGGCTATGCAAAATCTTACAGCGGTGTTAGTGTTGATAGTTTTGTGAAGAAGATAACCTTTCAGCAATTGTCACAGGAAGGGTTAACCGAAATTGGAAAAAAAGTTGTAGCAATGGCTGAAGCTGAAGGACTGACAGCGCATGCTAATGCTGTGAGAGTTCGTCTGAACGCTTAAAAAATCAGGTAAATCAATAAAAAAATCAGATAAATCCAGGTCATGTTTGAGTTAGAAAGTTTGTTAAGACCAAATATCAAAAAACTTGTTCCTTATTCATCTGCACGTGATGAATTCAAAGGAGATGCAAAAGTGTTTTTAGATGCGAATGAAAATAGCCTTGGCTCACCATTGATGAAATGGTACAACCGTTATCCGGATCCGCTTCAATGGAAAGTGAAAGAAGCCATCAGCAAAATCAAAGGCGTTCCTCCACAACATATTTTTTTGGGAAATGGCAGTGATGAATGCATTGATGTTCTATTTCGTGCTTTTTGTGAACCCGGGAAAGATAATGTGATTATAAATCCCCCAACTTACGGCATGTATGAAGTGAGTGCAAATATTAATGATGTGGAAATCCGCCATGCAAGATTGCTCGATGATTTTCAGCTTGATTTGATTCATCTTGAAAACCTCGTTGACGAGCACACAAAAATTATCTGGATTTGTTCTCCGAATAACCCGACTGCAAACTCTTTGAAGCGCGAAGATGTGGAGACAGTGTTGAATAATTTCAACGGTTTAGTGGTGATTGATGAAGCATACATTAATTTTTCACGGCATAAATCTTTTATTCAGGAGTTGAGCGAATACCCGAACCTTGTGGTGATGCAGACTTTAAGCAAAGCCTGGGGGCTCGCAGGATTGAGGCTGGGCATGGCTTTTGCGAGCGAAGCTATTATTGATATATTCAACAAAGTGAAGCCGCCATATAACATCAATCAATCAACGCAGGAATTGGTGTTGAAAGCACTTGACGAAGTTGAACAGGTAAATGATATGATCAGAGCGATTGTAAAAATGCGTGAAGAACTTAGCATAGCATTATCAAAAATTAATATTGTAAAAAAAGTATATCCCAGCGATGCGAATTTTTTGTTGGTGAAAGTTGCTGATGCCAAAGCACTATATAATTTTTTATTACAACATGAAATTGTAGTGCGTGACAGGAGCAAAGTTCAGTTGTGTGAAGGATGCCTTCGAATTACAGTTGGCACGGAAAATGAAAATAAAGAATTAGTAACGGCAATGAAGCAATTTTCAAAGTGAGATCACGTAACTTCAATATTTATTTTTTAAATAAATGATAACTATATGAGACAATCATTTCAGATTTTCCTATCTGCAGTTACATTTGCCTGCATCATTTCTTTTGGTGCATGTACTTCAAATTCTGATAAAGCTGCTACTGCTGACACGGCTGCCAATGCTAACAAGACTGACACAGCAGCTGGTGTTGTTAGCGATGTTACCTTAAAACTTCCTGATGGTTTCAATGCATCGGTTTTTGCGAGCGGTCTTGGCAAAGCGAGGCATTTAACAGTAAATAGTAACGGAGATGTATATGTGAAATTGGGCGAATTGCACAAAGGTAAAGGTATTTACAGGCTTCGCGACACCAATGGTGATGGCAAAGCAGAGGACATTAGCGGCTTCGGCGATTTTGCAGGAACCGGAATTGCTATAAAAAACGGCTACGTATATGCGTCGTCTGATGAAGAAGTGTTTCGCTATAAATTAGACGCAAACAATAATATCGTTGATCCGGATAAACCTGAAAAAATTGCAACCGGATTGCTTTCACGTCATGAACATGAAGCAAAAGCAATTGCGCTTGACAATAACGGCAACTTATATGTAAATATCGGCGCGTATTCAAACGCGTGCCAGGTGAAAGACAGAGAGAAAGGTTCGCCTGGCATGAAACCATGTCCTATATTGGATTCTGCCGGTGGTATATGGCAATTCAAGGCTGATAAATTAAATCAGACTTATGGTGACGGTGCGCGTTATGCAACCGGTTTGCGCAATGTGGTTGGCCTCGACTGGAACACTGCAACGAATACTTTATTTGTAATGCAACATGGTCGTGATCAATTGCATGATCTTTTTCCAGACATGTACACAACAAAACAAAGCGCCGAACTTCCTGCAGAATGCATGTATGAATTGCACAAAGGTTCTAACTGTGGCTGGCCATATATTTATTATGATGAGTTCCTGCATAAAAAAATATTAGCCCCTGAATTTGGTGGCGATGGTAAAAAAACTGCGGGCATTGATGCGCAGGATCCTGTGATGGCTTTTCCCGGTCATCTCGCTCCGGATGGATTATTATTTTATACCGGCACTCAGTTTCCTGAAAAATATAAGAATGGTGCATTTATTGTTTTTCATGGTTCATGGAACAGGGCGCCGGAACCACAGCAAGGATATTATGTAGTGTTTGCTCCATTCAAGGATGGAAAACCTGTTGGAACCTGGGAAGTTTTTGCTGATGGATTTTCAGGCGGGGCTGAGCAAACTGCTTCAGGCATGGTGAAGCATCGTCCTTGCGGCATTGCACAAGCGCCAGATGGCTCGATATATGTTTCTGATGATAGCAAAGGATCGATCTGGAAAATTTCCTATAAAGCAAAATAATCAGGTTGTTTTTTTATGTCCTTGGCTGCATTGCTACTATTGAACATCGTTGTGTCACTCACTTGTAC
>DATGIX010000141.1:0-12561 GCA_035295505.1 Puia sp.
GCTTGCCTAATAAAATTTTTGAAAATGTGGACATCACTGGAAGCGTATTGTTAAGCGGCAGCAGCAACACAAAAATAGAAGCACTGTCAGGTGCGATGAAAAACTTGAAAATAGGAACCCAGAATGTGAGCAATTTGCCGGTGCTGATCACCAATCTGGAAAAGATGTGTTTCTCTTACAATTATTGCCTGGACGGAATGCTTGGATTTGATTTTCTTTCTTTACATAAAGTAGGGTTTAATTTTGTGAACCGTAAAATGTATATATGGAAATGAAAAGAATCATACACATAACGGCAAAGCTTATGCGCTTTTCAGTGTGCGTATTCTTTTTGGCTTTCGCATTTGTGCTTAAAACATTTGCGCAACCTTCCAAAACATACGATGTCACGATCAAAGATGGCCGCGAGCGCATTGAACTGAACAG
The DNA here is from genome assembly GCA_035295505.1 of Puia sp. Classification (GTDB taxonomy): domain Bacteria; phylum Bacteroidota; class Bacteroidia; order Chitinophagales; family Chitinophagaceae; genus Puia. Next base: position 427 of record DATGIX010000141.1, read on the forward strand.
GCAAATCAGCAAAGGAGCACTTGACAGCCTCATTGCGAAATATAATTTAGGCGAGCTTTCTTTGCATCAATTCCTGAAAACAAATTTTTCTGATTCGCTTTTTAAAAAAGGTTGGAAGGTAGAAGTTAATTCGCAGGCTGTAGTTGTGATCAGCAAGATGCTGATTGGATTTAATAATATTACGAACCCTGCAGAGAAAATCGCATTTACGGAAAAGCATCCGACATTATCAGAATTATTTCCAACGATTAATAATGGAGTTGTTTATGGCTATAATCGCTTCAGGAACAAATTTCCTTTCGAAGTGCGGGATTCTGTCGTCACATTTTTTCTCAGGAATAATAAAGATGCGAAGCTGGTGATTTTAAGCGGCAGCTTTAATAAATGGTCTCCTTATGCTTTGCGAATGACAAGAACAGATAGTGGATGGATAGCCAGAGTAGTGCTTGGACCGGGCAAATATTGGTATAAATTTATTGTTGATGGCAACTGGATAGTTGATAATGATAATTTATTGCGGGAGAATGATGGCTTGGGCAATACCAATTCAGTGTTCTATAAACCTAATTTCACATTTACGCTGAATGCATTTAACAATGCAAAACGGATTTATCTGGCAGGCAGTTTTGCAAATTGGCAGGAAAACAAATTGCAGATGATCAAAACAAATGAAGGCTGGAAATTGCCTTTGTATCTGGCTGAAGGAACTTATACTTACAGATATATTGTAGATGGCGAATGGCATACTGATCCCGGAAATAATGACCGTTTCCCGAATGAATTCAATGATTTTAATTCGGTGATCCGCATTGGGAACTCTCATTTATTCAAGCTCGATGGTTTCACAAATGCAAGACGAGTGATTTTGGCAGGATCTTTTAACGACTGGCGCGAGTACGAACTTGTCATGAATAAAACATCAGCAGGTTGGGAGTTCCCTTATACTCTGGGTCCGGGCAATTATGAGTACGGATTTATAGTGGATGGGAAATGGAAAGCAGATCCGCAGAATCTGCCTGTTCCAAACAGTGGCGCGAAAAATTCATTGCTGATTATAGAACCTAATTACACATTTCATTTGAAAGGTTTAGATAATGCCAGAACAATTTTCCTCGCAGGAGATTTCAACAACTGGAATCCTGGAACATTGCCAATGAAACGTGAAGGAAATGAATGGTTTTGCAGTATTCATTTGTCAACGGGCAAACATCTTTACAAATTTATTGTCGATGGCAAATGGATCATTGACCCGTATAATAAATTATGGGAACAGAATGAATATGATACCGGCAATTCTGTGATGTGGTTCGATAAGTAATTTCAAATTAAAATAGAGAAAGCTGTGCCTGAGCAAGTTTGCTTTTATTTTTTGCAACGAATGTTTTCTCTGATTCTTCAATACAAAAAACTTTTGTTTCCTTGTAGCGTGATGCAACCACAATTTCAGTGCTTCCTGCATGCTGAGTAAAAATGCTCTCTACTAATTTCATGCTGTTGTTGTTCTTGGAAAGATGTGATAAGATCAGATGGCTTAGCTGTTTATTTTTATGTTTCAAAAATAATTCTAATGCCTGCGCATTGGATAAATGACCATCGTCTCCACTTATTCTTTTTTTCAGGAAAACCGGATAAGATCCTTTTGCAAGCATATCTTCACAATAATTGGATTCAAGAAAAGCAGCATGGCATTCTTTAAAATGCCGGATCACATGTTTGCATGAACTGCCAATATCAGTGAATACTCCGATATTGATATTATTGCAGGAAATCATAAAGCTATGCGGATCGACGGCATCATGAAATTTAGGAAACGGAATAATCGATAATCCGCCGATCGAAATTTCTTTATATGGATCGAAAGAATGGATGAGATGTTTTTCGATCGGGATATTGCTTGATTGAAAAGTTTTTTTGGTAATATAAACCGGCAACTGATATTTTTTTGAAATGCCCGGAACGCCTGTGATATGATCCGAATGTTCATGCGAAATAAAAATTGCTCTCACAATATCCATCGAAAGCCCGATGCGTTTCATTCTTTTTTCTGTTTCCCTGCAGGAAATGCCAGCATCAATCAACACGGCTTCATTGCTGTTGCCGATATAATAACAATTTCCATTGCTTCCGGAATTTAAAGAAGAGAAGAATACAGGCATATAAATTCAAAATTAATAAAACCAGAGTGCTGATCATTCAATGGTTGAGTATTTATTTTTTCACTTTCAATATAATAACTTTCATGTTGAGTGATTCCTTAAAATGAAATGCTTTAATTCAATTATATTTAATAATACAAACTAACTACTATGCGCATATCCTTTACTTCCATTTCCTGCATGTTTTATTTTTTATTTATTTGCTCCTGTCAAGTTCCTGTTACTGATTTGAAAGAAAGCTCAAAACAGGAAATTGCACAGGCAGAAAAAGATTTTGAAAAAATGGCAGGTGAAAAAGGCATCAAAGAAGCGTTTGTGTTTTATGCCGACAGCAATGCCGTTATCAAGCGTGGCAATGATTCGCTGGTGAATGGAAAAGATGACATTGATCATTTTTATGCTTCACCATTTTATAAAACGGCTTCTGTGAAATGGTCACCTGATTTTGTGGATGCATCATCAGATGGAACACTCGGCTACACTTATGGAAAATATGTATGGCAATCGAAGGACAGCGCCGGAAAAATAAATGAATTCAAAGGCGTGTTTCATACCGTTTGGAAAAAACAAAAAGACGGGTCGTGGAAATTTGTCTGGGATTAATTGCTATATCATTTCTTTCCGTTGCCTAACCATAATAATGCATCAATGATGTACCGGTTCTGAATTTCATTGTCAAACTGAAATGAAAGCTCTTTGTTGGTATGATGGTCATAATCGATGTCGTTATGTCCCATATTCACATAAAGCATCCTGTATTTTTTATTTTGCCAGACAACCGGATAATAACCACTGTGCCAGATCTCATAAAGCTTAGGGCCATTGCCAAGTGGAAAACTGGATGAATCGATGGCCAATAAAATATTGATGTCAGGATTTTTAGTAATGTCTTTTTCCCAGCTATACCACTCATTCGGCGAAGACTTAAAAATATGCGGCAATCTTTTCATAGCCGGATGTGTGCTGTCCTCCACCCGCAAAAATGCAGACGTTGGATGCCAGGTGTTTCCTTTGTATTGTCCTGCTCCTATAAATTCATTGTGGTACCAATCCCAGTTTTGCGGAAAATCAGAAGGCGTTAATGCAAAGCCTGCAAAATGAAAACCGATCCATCCGCCGCCATGTTCCATATATTCTTTGAATGCTTCACGTTGTTCAGGCAACTCAGGTCTTGTGTCTAAGAACAGAACAACCTGATAATGCGATAAAAATTCTTTATTAAGATTGTTCCAGTTGTTGGTTGAATCGTAAACAAAATTATATTGCTTCGCGATCTTTGGAAAAAACCTGTTCGATTCATGCACAAAACTAATGTGCGCAGTGTCCGCTCTGCCTGTGTAAAAAGCAATTACTTTGAATTGTGGTTTTTGTTGCGCATTGCCGATGCTGAAAATAGTTGTGCAAAAGATAGAAACAATAATATTTTTGAGCATTGATTCATTTTGAATTGAAGTTAACTGAAATTATTAACCTCATGCTTCGCCCCATTGACGAATTTTTTTTGAATAAAGAAGAGCCGATAAGAAGTTGCCTGCAATATTTGCGCAAACATATTTTAAATTATAAAGAAGATATTACGGAAACATGGAGATACGGAATGCCATTTTATAATTATCAGGGAAAACGATTTTGCTATCTCTGGGTTCATAAAAAATATAAGCAGCCATATCTTGGCATTGTTGACGGGGATAAAATTGATCATCCTGCTTTGATAAAAGAGAATCGTTCACAGATGAAAATATTATTGATTAATCCGGATAAAAATATCCCTGTCAAAAAGATCAACACAATTTTGAAAGAAGCTTTACTTTTTTCTTAATATTTAAAAGGACAAAATGAAACAGCAAATTGCACATATTGCATTGGTAGTCGAAGATTATGATGCCGCAATTGATTTTTATACAAAAAAATTAGACTTCATTCTTTTGGAAGACACTCTAATAAGCGAAACAAAACGTTGGGTGAAAGTTTCTCCGAAAGGATCATCAGGCTGTTGCTTATTGCTTGCAAAAGCAGCCAATGAAGAGCAGAAATCCAGGATAGGCAATCAAACTGGAGGTCGTGTTTTTTTATTTTTATATACTGATGATTTTTGGAGAGATTATAAAATGTTAACGGACAGAGAAGTTTCATTTGTTAGAGCGCCTAGTGAAGAAGAATACGGAATTGTCGCGGTATTCAAGGATTTGTATGGCAACCTTTGGGATCTTATTCAGCCGAATAGGGGTTAATAGAAATTCCGTAATCAATTATTCAGCAATTTATTTTTTGCTCTTGCATATTCATCTTCTGTCAGAATCCCTTTCTGCTTAAGCTCAAATAGTTTTTCAAGCTCAGCAGAAATATTCATAGAAGAACTGTTCGGATTTTTTGCTCCCAATGCATTTGCGATTTGTGTAGCATGCAAAACTGCTTTATCATTTTCCAAATCAGCTTGTGCCTGTGTGATGGTGTCTTTTAATCTTTTCGGGTGATGCACATTAAAATAATCGGTCGCGCCAACTTGTGCAGCAGTCTGAATTTCCACATGACCAAAATTGAAAATCCTTCCCCACACACTTTGGTCATAAGAAACATTGTTGATTTTTTCCAAAGGACTTTCTTTAGCAAAATGTTTCAGCAAGCCGGTTTCATCAATCACACGTGTGTTTGTCACTACCCAGATATTGCATCTCCACTGAAAATATTTCACAAGAAAATAGATTGCTGTAATCAGGGAAATGATCCATGTATATCCGGAATATTGCAGCAGGAAAAGTCCGCCGGCAAATAATATGAATGAAACAAATGCCGGAAGTGTCAGCGAGACCCAGCTCGTGTATGTGACCAGCAGAATTTTTTCTCCCTTTTGCAGTGGCGTGCGCATAGTTAATTTTGTATCAAGTTAATTCGGATAAAGCAAACGAAAAAATATGCTCTATACCTGTGCCTTGTATCTTGAATCTTGTTTCTTCATCCTTGTTTCTTGAATCCTTGCATTCTATTATCTTTGCGGCTCAGAAATTTTGTTCACCAGGCAAGTGTCCTTAAAATTTCCAATTATATGGCAGTATTGCACAACCGCATTTCTCAAAAAGAACTGAAAGAAAAATTATATCAGGAAGCAGAACCCCGCACTACCATTTCATTTTATCAGTATTTTTTTATTGAAGACCCGAAGCAATTCCGCGATGATTTGTACAAATCATTGAACGAGCTAAAAGTTTTCGGAAGGATTTATGTTGCGAATGAAGGCATTAATGCGCAGATAAGCGTTCCGCAAAGCAATTTCGAAGCGATGAGAAATTCTTTGTATTCAAAAAATGAACTGAATAATGTTCGTTTGAATATTGCTGTTGAAGATGATGGCAAATCATTCTGGGTGCTGAAAATAAAAGTGCGCGATAAAATTGTTGCGGATGGCATTGATGATTCTTTTTTTGACATGCGCAACAAAGGAAAATATGTGAATGCAGAAGAGTTTAATAAGCTCACAGAAAACCCTGATACAATTGTGGTGGACATGCGCAATCATTATGAGTTTGAAGTAGGGCATTTTACAAATGCGATTGAAATTCCTTCAGATACTTTTCGCGAGCAGTTGCCGATGAGCGCAGAAATGTTACAGGATAAAAAAGACAAGAATATTATCATGTATTGCACGGGCGGAATCCGTTGTGAAAAAGCAAGCGCTTATTTGTTGCACAAAGGATTTCAGAATGTGTTTCACCTCGAAGGCGGCATTATTAATTATGCACAACAGGTGAAAGAAAAAAATATTGAGAGCAAATTCATCGGGAAAAATTTTGTGTTTGATGAAAGGCTGGGTGAGCGCATTACTGAAGATGTGATTGCAAAATGTCATCAATGTGGAAAACCTGCAGACACGCACACGAATTGCAAGAATGATGCATGCCACATGCTTTTCATTCAATGCGAAGAATGCGCAAAAAAATTCGATGGATGTTGCAGCACAGAATGTCAGGAAATATATAATATGCCGGAAGGTGAGCAAAAGCAATTGCGCAAAGGAAAGATGAACGGCATCATGGTATTTAATAAATCAAAACATCGGGTAAGACCGAGATTAGGTGAAAGTTAAAATCGCCATTTAAAAAATCAAGAATGGATATTGTAAAAATCAGGAAAGAAACTTCAGGTTGTGAAGGCAAACTGTTTTTGAACAGTGCAGGTTCTTCGCTTTCTCCAAAATCTGTTCTTGAAAAAATGGAAGATTATCTGCGCGAAGAAGAAATGCTGGGTGGTTATGAAACGGATAAAGTAAGAGTCGACGAGATTGCAACATTCTACACAGAAACTGCAAAGCTGCTCAATTGCAAGCCGACGAATATTTCGTTTGCTTACAATGCAACGGACGCTTATGCAAGGGCATTGTCGGCAATTCCATTCAAGAACGGTGATTATATATTGACCACAAACGATGATTATATTTCCAATCAGATTGCATTTCTTTCTATTCAAAAAAGATTTGGTGTGCAATTAATTCGCGCAAATAATTTGGATAATGGTGATATTGATTTGACACATTTTGAGGAGCTGATGAAAGAACATGATCCGGTTCTTGTAGCTGTCACACATATCCCGACAAATTCCGGGCTTGTTCAGGATGTAGAAGCCATTGGAAAAATTTGTGAGCGGTATGATGCCTGGTATCTTGTAGATGCCTGTCAGTCTGTTGGGCAAATGGTTGTTGATGTACAGAAAATCGGGTGTGATTTTTTAAGCGTAACCGGAAGGAAATTTCTGCGCGGGCCACGCGGCACCGGTTTTTTATTTGTGAGCGATGAAGTGCTTGAACATAAATTAGAACCGTTGTTCATTGATATGCGCGGCGCAGATTGGATCAGCGCTGATGAATATGAAATGGCGAAAGATGCGAAGCGTTTTGAAATGTGGGAATTTTCTTATGCAACGCTTGTCGGGCTTGCTGAAGCGATCAGATATGCTAATGAAATTGGCTTGCAGGAAATTTATGATTATAATCAGCCGATTGTAAAAAAATTAAGAACTGGTTTATCATCAATCCCAGGTGCTCAGGTGCTTGACAAAGGTTCATGTCAAAGTAATATCGTTACATTTCACAAAGCACGGATGGAATTAAAAAAACTGCAGGCTATTTTAAGGGATGAGAAAATTTATTTTTCCACGAGCCTGAGAGAAAATGCAAGAATTGATTTCGCGAAAAAAAATGTTGATTGGGCAATCCGATTATCGCCGCATTATTTTAATACTGAAAATGAAATTGAAAAAGTTGTTGAGATTATTTCAGCAATAACATAATTCTGCATTTATTAATGACATCCATGTGGCCCGAGCAGCCAATAAATGACACAGAAAATAACTACCGTGCTGAGGCAGCCGCCTCCTAATTTGTGAGCGCCGTATCCGGCAATCAATGCTCTTAACCAATCTCTCATAGTAAAAGTTTTTTTGAGTGATGAAGTTATTGATTTTTTGAATCAGATCAGTTTCGTTTTTCTATTCAAGATTATAAGTGTTCTTCAATGATTTTTTGCATTCAACAGATAAATGATAAACCTTGCTCTGGATCGTATCAATTAAATTGTCCAATGCTTCTCTGTGAATGCTAATTGCGCGGATGCTGTCATAATTATTGATCATCGTGTATAAAGAATCTGTCAGCTTCTCCATCGAGTTGCTTTGATATAGATTGAGCTTGCCATAATAAAGTTGATTGAAATTATATTTTGCAGTATTGTAATTAGCCTGTGAAATGGAATCGAAAGGATTGCTGATGGAAGTCGATATTGCGCCAAGGTCTCCAAGCAAATCATCATATACGGCACTTTGCTGATTCAGAAAGTTTTTTTCAAACTCTTTTTCATTATTTGCGCGATATTCATAAACGCCAATAATAATCGGGATGGCTGCAACAATCACACTTGCAAGGCTGATCCATGAACTTTTGTCTGACATACATTATATTTTTAGTTTTAAAATGATAATTTATGAAATCATATAGCAAGTTCTATACCTGTATTCCATCTGAAATTTTAAAATTTTTGCAATGAGCATATTAGATAAGCTGGCAAGCTCGCTTAATCATCGTGATGAAAAACCAAATGAACAACTCGCTGATGAGTTTGCCAAAAAAAATGATGCAAAAGCAATTCAGGAATTAATTGAAAACCTGAATAACAAAAATAAAGACATTCAAAGCGATTGTATCAAAGTGCTGTATGAGATAGGAGAGCGGAAGCCAAAATTAATTGCAGCTTATGTCAAAGATTTTATTGTACTGCTTGATCATAAAAACAACCGGCTTCAATGGGGAGCCATGACTGCGATTGATTCTATAACAAATGAAAACCCTGAAATCGTTTATCAGTCACTTTCCAAGATACTTGCTGTTGCTGAAAGCGGTTCAGTGATTACGAAGGATCATGCGGTGAATATTTTGATAAAACTTTGTGCCATCAAAAAATTTAGTGAGGATGCATTTGAACTACTGATTGAACAATTGAAAAACAGCTTTCCAAATCAGTTGGCGATGTATGCTGAAAATTCTTTACCTATTATTAATGAAAAGAATAAAAATATTTTTATTAGGACTCTTACAGCGCGTTTAAAAGATATTGAAAAAGAAACGAAGCGGAAACGCGTGGCGAAAGTGATTAAGAAATTGAGTTAAACTCTTTAAGGAAAATAGCGATAAATGTCTTTTCTGCTGAGTACTCGCACCAGTTCAATTTTATTGTCTATGACCACAAATCCAATTCTATAATTTCCTGAACGTATTCTAAAGGCATTTTTGAATCCGGTGAGCTTTTTGCAATTTGATATTTCACTAAGCGATGAAACATTATGCAGTTCTTCAATAATAATCGCAAGTTGAGCTTGAAATTGAGCAGGTAGTTTTTTCGCATCTCTTTGAAATGAGCTCCTGACCTCAACAATCATTTTGCCTTTTTTAGTGATTTGAGGAAAGCATTTTTTTCAGATGCAGTCAACAATTTTGATTTTTTTCCTTCTTTTATAGCCTTGTATAAAGCCTGATCTTCTTGTGCTTGGGTATAATAATCAATCTCAAGGCTATCTAAAAAAGCCTGAACAATTTTTTCCTGCTTTTTATTTTTGGGATTGATGATAAGAGGTGACATGATTTTCTTCAAAGTTAATAAATTTAATCTTGCTGTTGTTGGCGTCCTCGCCAACAACCCAAATGATAAAAACATATTTTCATTTTTTTACATGCTGGCGAGGACGCCAACATGAGCAGCAAAACCTTTAAGCCTTAATCAAGGTTGCCCAGCGAAAACAGCACATGCTGATATGTTTCCAGGTCGCTTAATTTTTGAGGTGCAAATTTTTTCCCGATCACTTTTTCATACAGCTCAATATATCGGTTGCTAATTACCGTTACCCATTCTTCATTCATTTCAGGAACAGTTTGCCCTTCCTTTCCCATAAAATTATTTGCGATGAGCCATTCACGGACAAACTCTTTGCTGAGTTGTTTTTGTTTTTCTCCTTTTTGCTGGCGCTCTTCAAAACCATCAGCATAAAAATAGCGTGATGAATCCGGTGTATGAATTTCATCCATCAGATAAATTTCATCGCCGATTTTTCCGAATTCATATTTTGTGTCGACCAATATTAACGCTTGTCTGGCAGCAATTTCTTTTCCACGCTGAAACAATGCAAGCGTATATTTCTCCATCAACGCATAATCTTTTTCATCAGCTATCCCACGCTTAATAATTTCATCTCTTGAAATATCTTCATCATGACCAACTTCCGCTTTAGTAGAAGGCGTGATAATCGGTGTCGGGAAATAATCATTTTCTTTTAATCCTTCAGGTAATGGAACGCCACACAATTCCCTTTTTCCGCTGCTGTATGTGCGCCATGAATGACCGGTGAGATTTCCTCTAACTACCATCTCTACCCGAAAAGGCACACACTTTTTTCCGAGCGCCACATTTGGTGCAGGAATATCTATTAGCCAATTCGGGCAAATATCACTGGTTGCTTTCAACATGTAAGCAGCGATCTGGTTCAATACTTGTCCTTTATATGGAATGGGTTTTGGCAAAATGACATCGAAAGCAGAAATGCGATCTGATGCAATCATCACAAGCCATTTGTCATTGATGGTATACACATCGCGGACTTTGCCACGGTAAAAATTTGTCTGATGAGGGAACTGAAGTGTTATCATTGAAACTAAATTCTAAATGCTAAAAACTAAATGCCAAATCCAATGCCCGAATATACATGCGAGTTTTCATAACCTGTTCAATACAATACACCAAATATCAACAGTGGCAATGTATTTGAAGAAAATTAAATTTCCGTGTAAAAATTACAATATGTACTTTGCCTCTCAATATTACTAACGAAAATTTGCTGTATGAGAAACTATCTCAGCCTTGTAATCTTGTCCATTGTATCATTTCTTTCTGTTGGTGCATTTTGTCAATCAGTAACCATTAGCGGGAATATTCGAAACAGCACCACCAAAGAAGGTGCAGGCGCTGTTTCAGTCGTTATTAAAGGCGCTCCCGGGGGAACTTTCACCGATGATAAAGGAAATTTTAAATTAGCAGTGAAAAGCCTGCCCATTACACTGGTGGTTTCTTCAATAGGTTTCGAGACAAAAGAAATTAAAATAGACCAACAGCAATTCACACAGGTTGATTTAAAGCCTTCGATTGAATTAGGGCAGGAAATAGTAGTGTCGGCAAGCAGGGTGCCCCAGAAAATTTTAGAGTCGCCGGTTTCTATTGAAAGAGTGAGCGCAGCAAATTTGCGCAACTCGCCGGCAGCGAATTATTATGATGCCGTCACTGCATTGAAAGGCGTAGACATTACAACATCTTCATTGATTTTTTCAACGCCAACTACACGCGGATTTAACAGCAGTGGCAACACCAGGTTTAATCAGTTGGTTGATGGCATGGATAATCAGGCGCCCGGCTTGAATTTTTCAGTAGGCGCGATTATCGGATTAAGCGAACTTGATGTAGATAATATGGAATTATTATCCGGTGCATCTTCGGCATTGTATGGCCCGGGCGGCATGAACGGGACATTGCTTATTACCAGTAAAAATCCTTTTAAATATCAGGGGCTTTCTTTTGTGATCAAAGAAGGCTTTATGCAAAGAGGCTCGGGTGTTTCAGCAAGCCCATATAGCAACTGGGTTTTAAGATGGGCAGATAAGGTTTCCGAAAAATTCGCTTTTAAGATTAATGCCGAGCTGATTCAGGCAAAAGATTGGACGGGGAATGATTACAGAAATTATAGCAGAACGGGAACTACAGGAGGTGTTATTCCCGGCAACAGACAAACTGATCCAAATTATGATGGTATCAATGTGTATGGTGATGAGACAAGTGTTGATTTGAGATTGCTCTTTTCAGGCATTGCGGCAAACTTGCCGGGGGCTTCAAATTTTATTAATTCAAATGGTCTGCTTGCTAACCCCCAATTTGTTTCCCGCACCGGTTATCAGGAAAATGAACTTATAAATCCTAATACAGTAAATTTTAAATTGTCTGGCTCACTCAATTACAAATTGACTGAAAACACTGAATTGATTGCTGCAGCTTATTGGGGCACAGGCAACACCATTTACACTGGAAGCGACAGGTATTCGCTTAAAGATTTTAAAATGGGGCAATACAAGCTTGAGCTGAATAATAAAAACTGGATGCTGAGAGCATACACCACACAGGAAAATGCAGGTCAATCATATAACCTCACAGCTACTACCAGATTGTTTAATGAAGCATGGAAACCTTCCGTTGCATTCACTCCTACAGGCAGCGCCTACGGATGGTATGTTGATTACGCGTACAGATATTTGAGCGATAGAATGAATGGCATGAATAATTACGATGCGCATCAGGCAGCAAGAGCTTTTGCGGATATTGGAAGGCCAACAGCGGGCACAGATGCATTCAATGCAATTTATGACCCGATCAGGCAGAAACCTATTCCACAAGGAGGTGGG
>DATGIX010000142.1:0-2055 GCA_035295505.1 Puia sp.
TTGATTAATAATCTCATCAGCCAAAGCACCCGCTGATTCTCCAGTTCCGGCGATTACATTTTCTCCGAAATATTCTTTCACTAATTTTTTTGTAGCAGAACCAATGCAAAATATTTTCCAATCAGGTTTTATAGTATTCAAATGCGATGCTACCGATTCAACAGCATTCATGCTTGTGAACACAACTGTAATTGATTGTGGAATGAGCTTGCTGATATTTTCTTTTAATTCCTGATTTATGATTGGTTCAGTTTCAATAAATGAAATGGATTCTATTACAATATTTTTTTCTGCTGCCTGATTAATAAGTTCAACATGCAACGGTCGGGTTGATAATATGGTAATTTTATTTTGCTGCATTGCTTACGCTGTCTGCTATTTCTTGTCCGCCGTTTTGTAATAATTCAATCGCTGCTTCTTTACCAATGTGTGTTGCCATTTCAACCGGTAATATTTTCTCTATCTCCTGTTTTTGTTTTCCATCAATTGATAAAATATTCCCCCTGAAAAATAATTCGTCTTCTTCTATCTCAGCCAACGCACTGATTGGCGTTGAACATCCGCCTAATAATGTTCGCAAAAAATCTCTTTCAATTTTTGTACATAATGCTGTTGCTTCATCATTCAGCAAAAAACATTTTTCTTTTGTATCATCGTCTTCAGCTCTACACGCTACCATGATTGCTCCTTGAGCCGGAGCAGGCAACATCCAATCTAATTCAATTGAATTTTGCGGGCGAAGATTTATTCTTTCCAAACCTGCTGCTGCAAAAATCGCCGCATCCCAATTTTCGGTTTGTAATTTTTGTAACCTGGTATTTACATTTCCACGAAGATTTTCAATTTTATGATTTGGATACCGATGAAGCCATTGCGCTTTTCTTCTGATGCTGCTTGTGGCGATAATGAGTGGTGAGTAGTGAGTAGTGAGTGAAGTACTCGCTGATAATTCATTACTCACAACTGACAACTCACCTTTCACCACCAAAATATCTTTATAACTTCCTCTCTTCAAAACTGCAGCTTGTGCAATACCACTTGCTAATTGTGTTGGCACATCTTTCATTGAATGAACAGCAATATCAATTTTGCCGTTCAACAATGCTGCGTCTAATGTTTTTGTAAAAATACCCTGCACGCCCATTTCATATAAAGGCGTTTTTAAATCAATATCGCCTTCGCTTTTTATAAAAACCAATTCGCTGTCAATTCCATGCTGTTGCAACAAATCCTTTACCAGCGTGGCTTGCCACACAGCGAGCTGACTTTCGCGAGTGCCTATTTTTATCGGGTTGTTCATTGTTCGGATGAGTGGTTAAACCTATAAGGTTTTGCAGCAATTTTTTTACTAAGTATTCTTTGAAACCTTATAGGTTTTTACCATTGACCACTCACAAAGTTAATTTGTAATAAAATCATTAATCGCTTCAATATAATGACAGCCTTGTATATTCTGCTGGCGCATTTTTGAAGCCATGCCGTTAATGACTTTTTGAATTTTTTCTTCAGTATTAATAATAGGAGAAGTTATTTTAGCTGCGTCGGCAAATAATGGGCTGGAATGAATTTCGTTGAGTTTTGTTTTCACGGCTTTTAGCACCGGAACATGTTTGCGCATTTCGTGCCATTCCATAAACTCAGCAATATGTTCTGCAATGATCGCTTTTGCCTGTGGAATTTCTGCTTCGCGTTTTTGCAAAGTGGCATCATTAATCTTTGATAAATCATCCACATTCACCAAATTAATTTGAGGTAATTCTTTTGCAGATGCTTCTATATTGTTTGGTATAGATAGATCAATCAGTAATTTTTCTTTCGAATCAATCAAATCTGCTTTTGTAATAATCGGTTGCTCTGAATTTGTCGCTACAATAATAACATCAGCAGTTTTTATTTCTTCATCAATAGTATCAAACGAAGCATTTATCAATCCTAATTCATCAGCCAGTAAAGATGATTTTTCTTCTGAACGATTAATTAGCGTAATTTTTTTTGTGCCGAGATAATCAACCAAATTCTTGCATGTATTTCTCCCAATCTTCCCCGTACCAATCA